>JACQEC010000185.1 GCA_016200765.1 Chloroflexota bacterium
CAAACCGCTAAATCGCTGTACCAAGTCAAAACCGATTTGTGGCGCGACTACCTGCGCGCCGAACTGCGTAGCCCCCACATTCCTGCCTTTCAGCCCATCTAAGCGAAAGTCCTACTTATATTGCCTTTTTCGAAATCAATCGCTCAGCCGATGTACTGGGCCTTGTTTTTCAAAGGCGAAGGAGAGTAGCAAGAGTGGAATCAAAACTGTACGTCGGCAACCTGCCTTATGGTATTTCGGAAGATGACCTGCGAGAGCTCTTTGGTCAAGCTGGACAGATCAAAGAGGTCGCGCTGATCATGGATCGCGAAACCGGGCGCTCGAAGGGCTTTGGCTTCGTTGAAATGACAACGCAAGCCGATGCGGAAAAGGCGATCAAGATGTTCAATGACCACGATATGAACGGCCGCCGGTTGGTCGTCAATATCGCGCGTCCGCGCGAGCCGCGCGCTGGTGGCGGTGGCGGCGGTCGCCGCGGCGGTGGCGGCGGTGGTCGCCGCGGTTACTAGGGGTTGCAGCATTTCTCGCGCTCCGTCACAATAACCTGCCAGTGTGGTTTGCCACAATTGCCGGACGGCTAACGCCGATTCGGCTAAATTTTGTCAGAACTGTGGACAGCGCCTCGAGCGCCTCTGTCCCAACTGCTCCCAGCCGGTTTCTGCTGAGGCGCGGTTCTGCCCGAATTGTGGCTACCGGCTAAAGCCAGATCAGCCTTCGGCGAGGCGAAGCCCAAGCGACAACGCTCAGCTTCGCCTCGCACAATTTATCCCCAAAGAATTACTCGCCAAATTGGAGCAGGCGCGCGCCAGCCGCAGCATGGAAGGCGAGCGCCGGGTCGTCACCGTCCTCTTCTGTGATGTCAAAGGCTCCACCTCTCTGGCCGAACAACTCGACCCCGAAGAATGGGCCGAGATCATGGGCCGCGCCTTCCAGCACCTCATCGCGCCCGTCTATCGTTACGAAGGCACGGTTGCGCGGCTCATGGGCGACGCCATCCTCGCCTTCTTTGGCGCGCCGATTGCCCACGAAGACGACCCCCAGCGGGCCGCGCTTGCCGCGCTCGGCATCGTCGAGGGCGTGCAGGGCTTTCGCGCTCAAATGACGCAAGAGCGCGGGCTTGATTTCAATGTGCGCGTCGGCATCAACACCGGTCTGGTGGTGGTCGGCGAGGTCGGCTCTGACCTGCGCATGGAGTACACCGCCATGGGCGACGCGGTCAACCTCGCTTCCCGCATGGAGCAGGCCGCACAGCCCGGCACCGTGCAGATCACGGCCAACACCTACAAGTTCATCGCCCCGCTCTTCGATTGCGAGCCGCTCGGCAACGTTGAAATCAAAGGCAAAGAAGAGCGGGTGCCGGCCTATCGCCTGCTCGGCGCCAAAGCCCAGCCGCGCCGCCTGCGCGGCATCGAGGGGCTTGACGCGCCACTCGTCGGGCGCGCCGATGAACTCGGCGTTCTGTGCCAAGCCGCCGCCGGGGTCGCGCAGGGCGACGGGAAGATCATCTGCCTGATGGGCGAAGCCGGTTTGGGCAAAAGCCGGCTCATCGGCGAACTCCGCTCCGCGCCCGAAGGACTGCCGGTCGCCTGGACGATGAGCCAGTGTGTTTCCTACGACGCGGCCCGTCCTTACTCCCTCGTCCAGCAGCATCTTCAGCAAACCTGCGGCCTCACGCCTGCCGACCCGCCCGCCCTCATCCGCGAAAAAATCGCGCGCGTACTGCACGCCGCGCCGGAGGAATGGCGCTATCGCGCCATCCATATTTTTGAACTCCTGCTGACCGGCGAGAACCCTTCGGCAGGGGTCGAACTGGCAGGCGAGGCGCTCAAGCGCGAGCTGTTTGAGGTCATGTTGCAAGCCCAGCGGATGCTGACCGCAGGCAGGCCCAGCGTGCTGGTGTTCGACGACTTACACTGGTGCGATACCGCGTCCCTCGAACTGCTCCTGCATTTGATTCAACTGGTTGACGAGCAGCCCATCCTGTTTTTGTGCATCTTTCGCCCCGATCGCCAATCGCCGGCGTGGCAGATCAAGCAGACCGCCGAGACCAGGTATCCGCACTGCTACACCGAAATTCTGCTCAATCCGCTGAGCGCCGCCGACAGCAACCGCCTGATAGACAGCCTGCTGACCGTCGCCGACCTTGCGCCCGCGCTTCGCGAGCGCGTGCTCGCCAAAACCGAGGGCAACCCCTTCTTTGTCGAAGAGGTCGTGCGCACGCTGATTGACAGCGGCGCCGTCGTGCGCGATGAGGCCCGGAACCAGTGGCGCGCCGCCGCCCACGTCGGCGACATCACCATCCCCGATAACCTGCAAGGACTGCTGACCGCCCGCATTGATCGGCTGGAAGAAGACGCGCGCTACACTTTGCAAATGGCGTCCGTGGTGGGCCGCAGTTTCTATTATCGGGTGCTCCGGCGCATCGCCGAACTGGACGACGCCGTTGCCCCCGCCCCCGGCTCGCCCCCCTCCTTGGACCGGCACCTGCGTACCCTGCAGCGCGTAGACCTCATCCGCGAGGCCGCGCGAGTGCCGGAGCTGGAATACAGTTTCCGCCATGCGCTGACACAGGAAGCCGCCTACAAGTCCATCCTGCTTCGGCGGCGGCGCGAATTCCACCGCCGCGTGGCCGAGACGCTTGAAGCGCTGTTTGCCGACCGGCTGGCCGAACAAACCGTTCTGCTGGCGCATCACTTCTACGAGGCCGGTGACAGCCGCGCCCTGAAATATTTGACCATGGCCGGCGATTCAGCCACCCGCCTCTACGCCAACACCGAAGCCGTCGCGCTTTTTGGCCGCGCGCTAGAAGTGATCCGCCGCGAGCCGAGCCCCGACCACCAGACCCTGCTCCACCTCTTCATCCAGCGCGGTCGCGCGCTCGAACTGAACGGGCAACACCAGCAGGCGCTTGATAACTATGCCGAGATGGACGCGATGGCCAAAGCACGAGGCGACCGCCCCCTGGAGTTGGCCGCGCTCATGCTGCGCGCGACGCTTTACGCGACGCCAACCGCCGTGCACGATTCTACGCGCGGGGAAGCCCTGTCCAAACAGTCGCTCGCGCTCGCGCAAGAACTCGGCGACCGCAAGGCCGAATCCAAAATCCTGTGGAACTTGATGATCAACGAGGCCTTCACCGGAGGTTGGCGGCTGGGCATTCAGCACGGTACGCGATCATTAGCGATTGCCCGCGAGCTCAACCTGCGCGAACAGATGGCGTTTACGCTCAACGACCTGTTCTACACGTATGTCGCTGCCGGCCAGCTCGCGAACGCGGAGCGCACGATCCGCGAAGCCCACGACCTCTGGCGCGAACTGGGCAACAAGCCCATGCTGGTAGATAACCGCGTTGAGGCCAGTTACCTGAACCTGGTCCAGGGCCGCTTCGACGCGGCCATCGAGATCGCCTCAGACGCCTACCAGATTGCGCGGTCTATTGGTAACGGGTGGGGGCAGGCGGGCAGCCAGCTGATGCTGGGCAAAGTCTATTTGGAGCGCGGCCAGTTGGATCAGGCAATCAGCGCTTACGCCGAGAGCTATCGCCTTGGCGATCAATCCGGTAACATCGGGGCGCAGGTCAGCGCCCGTTGCGATCTGGCGTGGTTATATGCCCTCGCGGGCGTTCCGGAGCGCGGCTTGGCGTTGACCAAACCGCTGATGGACATTGCCGACAAGAACCGGCAAGTCTTGAAGCCGCTCGCGGTTGGCGCTCTGGCGCGGGTGCTGATCCATCAAGGCGACCTCACGGGCGCAGAAAACCTGTTGAGCACCATCACCTTGAGTCTGGATTTCGTAACCGTGCTCTTCTCGCAGATCGTGTTCATGCTGGCCGAAGGCGATCTGGCTGTAGCGCAGAAAGATTACGCGCGCGCCACACGCAAGATGGATGAACTGACCGTCTTTATCCGCAACGCCTCGTTTCGCCTCTATCTCGCCGAAGCCCTCTACATCAAGGCGCGCGCGTTGCAAGCGCAAGGCCGCTTGCTCGAAGCGCAGCAGACGTTGCAAGAGGCTCGCGCCGACGCCGAAGCTCTGCAAACGCATCTGATCCTCCGGCCGGTCTTGGTCGCCCTCGGCGAGGTCGAAGCCGCGCTAGGCAACCCTGCTGAATCACAAGCCCTTCTCGCTCAAGCCCGCCGGCTGGCCGCCGACATCGCCAACACCATCTCTGATCCCGCACTGCGCGCGTCCTATCTCGCGCGATCAGGTTCGGCACCATGAAATACCGCCAGAGACGAGCCTCGTAAAGGGGATGGATGCCCAAAGACATCTACGTTCAGCCCGACGCGCCCGACCCCGTGTTGGATGCCGAGTTGGTGTTGTCACTTGCGCGGCGTCATCTGCCGGGCGCGAAGGCCGTGACCGACGTGGACGAATCCGGCGGGGAAGCGCGCACCTACGGGATTGACAGCGATTTCATCCTGAAAACGCAGAGGCCCCAGCAACTACGCCCCCGCACCAGTTTGGAGAAAGAAGTCTTCTTCTTGAACCAATTGGCCTCTGCCGCGCCTGACCTGTCGGTGCCGCGCGCGCTGGGTTACGGGCGCGAGGGGCGCTTCATCGAATACACGCTCATGACGCGCATGGCCGGTGTGGCACTGCGGAACGCGAACCTGAATGGCGCGGCTCGGTTAGAGGTGATGGCCGACCTCGGCCGCGTTCTGCGCCGTATTCACCAACTGCCGCAGGCGCCGTTCCTCGCCAGCGACCTCTTCCCCGGCGACCACAGCGCGGCGCACACCCGCGCCCGGGTGGCGGAACTCTTTGAGGAGTTCGTAGTACGAATTCACGACGGTCAGCGCACATGGCTCCTGCCGCTCACGCCAGAGCAGGTCGCGGCGCGCGCGCTGGCGCTGTGGCCCGCTACCGATGAACGGGTCGCTCTGCACTCCAACCCGTGGCACGAACATACCTTTGTTGATCCGGTCACCGGTCGCTATATCGGGCTGATTGACTTTGGCGACGCCTACATCAGCCATCCGACTTTTGACCTGCGACGCTGGCGAACGCGCGAGGAGCGCGCGGCTCTGTTAGCCGGTTACACCGCCGCCGCGCCGGTCAGCGCCGACTTCATGCAAGCGTGGCTTGTCGCACAAGTCATGGGCGATATGGCTGTCGTGGCCTTGAACCCTGCCCTGTCTCCCGCCGCGCACACAGACCTGGAGCGGCTCGCCGCGGAACTGTAATCTAATCCCCTCCAATCGAAAACACGGCTCCGGCACTGCGGCCAAACACGTCCGGGAAGTACGTCTCCCACGCCCGCGCGGGCGGTGTGCGAAACTCGCCCGCGACGCTGGCGCGCATGATGTACGAGTATTCATACGTGCCGCGCCCGAGGAACGTGGCAAACGCGGCGACGCGGTCATCGCGCACTTCGCTGTGCGCCCAGTAACTCCAATAGGGCCGCAACCACCAGTCCTCCGCCTGCCGCGCAGGCTGGCCCTTTTCCTCCAACTGCGGCGACTTCACGACAACGCTCGACGTTTTCAGCGTCGTATCCACAGCCTCAAAACCGGCCGGCAGTGGGTCTTCCATCACCAGATAGTGCAAATCCGTTGGCGCGACGACGACGAGCTTGACCTGCACGTAATCGCCCACCTTCGCCGACACAATCGCCTGGTCAGTCGGCTTGAGCGTCTGCGGGTCAACCGCGTAATACTGCCGCCCGACGATAATGCCTCGATTCAGCGCCTTGATGCCCTCCACCGGCAGGTAATAGCGCAGGAACGCGCTGTAGTAGAGCCGCCCATCGGGCGAGTCGCGGGAGATGATCAACTCGTTGGCCGCCGCCTGCGCGAGGTCTTTGACGGCCACACTCAACGTCTGCGGCTGGTCCACATTGGCCGCTGTCACCCGCCCGTCGCCGATGGGTTTGCCGTTCAGCGTGACCTGATAGCTATAGTTGCCGGTTAATTCGCCGGTGGTCTGCATAAACTCGGTCAGCGCCAGTATCGCCCACGCGGTCTCCTGCGTCGTCTCCCAATGCCCCTCTTTGCGCGCCACCATCAGCCAGCGCACCGCGCTCGCCAGCGTCGCGTTCTGCGGCTCACTGCGCGCCAGCGCCATGATGATGATAGCCGTACTGCGCGTGTTGGTGTTCATCATCCAGTAGTCCGGCTTGGCCTCTTCCCAGTGCGCGCCGGTCGCGCTCAACAAGGCCGCGCTGGTCAGCGCGGCCAGCAATGGCTTCGCCTGCGGCAGGCTCAGGCGTTGCAGCGACATCAGCAGGTACGCCTTGCCATACTGCCCAAGGTTCGCGCGCTGGTCAAATAGGTTCACGGCGCGGCTGGTGTAGTTGCGCCCCATCTCGGTCAGCGAGAAGACGATGAACGCGCGCTCGTTGTAGGCATAGCCCGTCTTGACATCTACCGGCTGTTCGAGATACCGTACCAGATACGCCTCGGCGCGGTTCAGCACGTCCTGATTGACGGCGAAGCCTGCCTGCCGCGCGCCAGACAAGCCCAACAGCGCATAGGCGGTCAGGTGCGGGCGGCTCATATCGCCGCTCCACCAACCCCAGCCGCCATCAAAGTTTTGCAGGGCGTAGAGCCGTTGCACGGCGAAGGTGATGTTCGTTTCCAACCCGCGCTTCAGGTCAGCGCGCTCGATGCCCAATTTCTTCAACGCCTGATAAACGGCCACGTTCGGGAAGAACTTGCTGATGATCTCCTCTGTGGATTCGTAGGTGCGCGACCGCAGGAATTTTAAGCCGCTGTTGCTGGCGGCGGCCAGCGACGGGTTGAGCTCAACCTGCAGTTCGCCCGCGCTCTTATCGGCGTTTGCCGCTAGCTGAATCTGCTCGGCGATCTTCGTGTCCACCTGTCCCGCCGTGCCGACTGTCTCGGCGGAGCTTTCGCGCTTCACGGGCAGCGTCAGGTCCACGCCGTCCTTCCACTGACTGCTGTTGACGCTGAACTTCAGCGCGGCGCTCTCAACATTGCCAACCACCGCCTCCCACACGACCTTGGTCTTGCCGTGCGCCGCCACCTTCAGCGGCGCTGACCACTGGCCGTTGTTGGCCGTGCTCACGCCCAGCGCGTCAAGGCGCACGATCACATCGGCGATGTCCTGATCGCTGTTGTTGTTGACCACCGCTTCCAGCCGCACCTTGTCGCCGGCGATCATGAAGCGCGGCGTGACGGGCCGGATCAGCAGCGGCAGGGTGCTGACAATGTTCGCGCGCGCGTCACCCACCAGCGTGCTCGCCGTGACACCCTTTGCCGTCAGGTTCCACGTGGTCAAGTTGTCTGGCAGGGTCACACTGACCTGCGCGCGGCCTGCCGCGTCGGTGACGACGCTGGCGTTCCAATAGGCGGTGTCTCTGAAGTCGCGGCGCACCGATTGCTGTTCCAGCGCGCCACCGCCGCCGCCCTTCGCCTCCGCCAGCAATGTCTGGTTACTGCGTTCAACCGAGCGCACCAGCGTGGCCGACGTGCCGACTCCCAGCCCGCGCTGGCCGTAGAACGCCTGCAGCGGCGAGGCGGAGGTGTCGTCGGCTAACGACTGCACAGCCTTATCCACGAGCGCCACCGAGAACTCGGCCTCTGCCGGCTTGCCGCTAAAGTCGCTGGCCTCGATGGTGAACGTCGCCTTTTCGCCGGGGCTATACGTCGTCTGCTTGTCCGGTGTGACCTTGACCTTCAACTCTTTCTCGACGGTCGAGACACTCAGGCTGACATAGCCGAGTTTGAACTGCGGCTGTGGGCTGTCGGGGCCGCGGCCCTTGACCAGCACAACCGAAATGAACACATTGGGCACGTAATCCGACCGGATCGGAACCCGCACGCGCTCGCTGTTGCCCGCCAGCGTCAGCCGCCGCACCTCGCGAATCGTGCCGCGTTCAACCGTCAACAGCGCCTCCGCGCCTTTGAACGGCGCGGGGATCAAGATCTCCGCCGTCTCGCCCGGCGCGTACTGCTGCTTGTCGGCGATAAGGTCTATGCGGTCGTTGTTCTCCTGCCGCCAGTTGATGAAATCGCTGCCCGCAATCCACAAATAGGTCGCACTGCGGAGCTTGTTGCCGCCGGCATCCGTCCCCTCGCCCACCGCGCGATAGACACCACCTGCCGGTGGCGTGAAGCGTGCCACCGCCAGCCCCTGCGCGTCGCTCAGCGCGTCGGCCTTCGCCACGAGCGTATCGGTGTACGCGCTCTTCCAGTAGAAACTACCGTCCTCCAACTTCTGCCGCACGCTGTACCATGTGCGCTGGTAGAACGACACGGCCAGTGGCTGGCTTCCAAACAACTTGCCTTGGCTGTCCACCACCACCAAGTCCACAGCCTGTTCTTGTCCAGCCGTGCCAACGTACTTCTGTGGCTTCATGCCGATATAGAACTGGCCCTTGTGCACCGGCACGGTCACGCGGCTGGCGACCGATTGGTTATTGATGTCGCTGACCTCGGCTTCGAGCGTGAAATTTTGGCTCAGCGGGAAGCTCGTCAGGTCCGCCGTCAACTCGAAATGGAACTTGCCCGCGCTGTCGGTTTGCCCCTTGCCGTCCCGAATCACGCCGCCCTGCAAACGGCGGTCAGCCGTCAGGTCGTAGTCGCTAAAATTCCAGTAGCCTTTGATGGCATCGCTGTGGAAAAGCAGGTCATCGCTCAACAGCCGCCACTTGACGGCGGCATCGGCCACCGCGCCGCCAAAAAAGTAGCTCGCGTCTACGTCCACCTTGATGGCGCCGCCGTTGATATACTCCGGCTTGTCGGTCTGCACGTTGACCTGAAACTCCGGCCGGCGATACTCGGCGACGAGGAAACCCGCGCTGGAGTAGGTGCGGCGCTGCGGCGGGCCGAGTTCGATGCTCACGTTGTAACCGCCGGTCGGCGCGTTGTCGCTCAGTTTGACCTCACCGTTGAACGTGCCAAACCGGCTCAAGCTGGTGTTTTGCGACAGGATTTCCTTCCCTTGGCTGTCGCGCACCTTGACGACGATTATCGTCCCCCCCTCCGGCAGGCTGTACAAGGCGTCGTTGTCACGGCGCACGATGCCGCGGAAAAAGACCGATTGACCGGGGCGATAGACCGCGCGGTCGGTGTAGAGATTGGCGTAAAACTCCTGCGCGGCGCCGTAATACGGCTGGTTGAAATCCCATGGGCCTACACCTTGATTCCAGTCACTGCCGACCGCGGCGACGATGCGGCCATCGCTCTCGCTCAACGCAAAGATGGGCTCGTAGATTGTGACAGGCAAAAATGTCGGCCGGAACAGGCCATCGGCATCCGATTTGCCCGACGCGATCACGGCGCCCGTCGGGCCGTACAGCGACAGCGGCTGGTTGGCGACCGGCTTTCCACTGCTCAAGTCGGTCACCCAAACTAGCGCCTCGGTCTGCGTGCGCTTCAGCGTCAGGTTGAGGTTCGAGACCACCAGTAAATGCCGCGCAGGAACCCCCACACCCGGCGCGATAGCGCGGACAAAATAGATGCCCGGATCAAGGGGGGTGTCCGCAAGGGTTGTCGAGAGGGTGCGCGGCGCGTTCACAGGCGCCGTAACGGCCAGCGACCAGTCGCGCAGTTTATTCGCCGCGGGTGGCGTGTAACCAGACCAGCGATTGAAGCGGTCGCGGCCCAGCAACCCAATGAGGTCAGCGCGCTCCACCCGATAAAGGCTGTAGTCAATGCGGGCGATGTTCGTGAAGTTGGCCAACAGCACCGGCGCACGGCTGGCGTCGTACATGCCCATCATATCCGGCACGTTCAGGTACATCTGCGGATCGAGCGGCGCGGCGGTGAACTTGATTTGCACGTCCTTGCCCAGCCTATCGCCGTAGCGCGTGCGTGTCTCGCGGCCAATCGTGACGGTGTAGGTTTGCGAGGCCAGCCAGCCCCCGCTGATGCGCGCCACCGTGTCACTCCGACCGTACTCCCAGTAGGTTGACTGATTGGTAATGGTCGGCGCGACCGTGACGATCAGCCCATCGTGATCCATCGGCGAGCTGAACTGCACCTCAAAGCCGCCGCGAATCTCCTTGCTTGCAAGGTCGCCGTCTTTCGGTGTAGTGGAAACGACCGCAGGCGGCTTGACGGTAGCGAACGACCAACTGACATCCTTGACCGTCGCCGCTGTCTGGCTGGTGTCTTGCGCACCGGCCTTTAGCTCGGCGGTATATTTCTTGTCCCACGCCAGCGGGGTGCTCGGGCTGAAGCGGGCGATGTCGCCATCCCACTCGAAGCGCCCCGCGACCGGCTGGCGATTGTCTTGCTGGGTCAGGCTAAAGCGCGATTCGACCGATGCGCGATCTTGCAATTTAACAAATTAATCTACCGACAAACCGACATAGCGCAGCAGGGCTGGGGAGCCGTGGGCGAACTGGTCAAGGAAGGCGCACACCTGTTGACGCAGGCTCTCCAAGTCCGCG
>JACQEC010000041.1 GCA_016200765.1 Chloroflexota bacterium
ACATCGCGCCCCTCACGACGCAAGGCGGCCTGACCGAGCGGGATCACGTGGTCGCCGGGCGGCATGGCCTCTTTCACGCGGCGGTAGAGCCATTTGTATTCGAGGTAGATCACGGGGTTGTCGTCGCGGATGGCGGCTTTGAGCAAGCCCTTGGCGTCTGCCGGTGTGGCCGGGGCGACGACCTTCAGGCCGGGCACATGGGCAAACCACGCTTCAGGGTTCTGCGAATGAAACGGTCCGCCATGCACGCCCCCACCGGCTGGCCCTCGAATGACCATGGGCAGGGGTATGCCAAGCCGGTAGTGAAACTTCGCAACCATGTTGACGATTTGGTCGAAGGCGCAGGCGATGAAGTCAATGAACTGCATTTCGACAATCGGGCGCTGGCCCATGGCCGCGGCGCCCACTGCCGCGCCGACCATCCCCGACTCGGCGATGGGCATGTTCATCACGCGCTCGCAGCCAAATTCCTCCAGAAACCCTTTGGTGACCTTGAACGCGCCGCCATACTCCGCGACATCCTCGCCCATGATAAAGACGCGCTTGTCGCGGCGCATCTCTTCGCGCAGTGCCTCGCTGATTGCTTCGAGGTAGGTTAGTTCAGACATAAAGTGCTCCGCTTCGGGGTGCCGGCGGCGCGTCTTGTGTTGAGCGTTGCGAGTTGTGCGTTGAACGCAGCCGTCGAGACATATTCTACCACAGCGACCGCGGGACAGGCAGGCGAAGCCGCTTTTGCGCGCGCGCGCCAGGCCATCTATAATCCCTCAAGACACAAACCCTTTGCCAGAGCGGAGCGCAGACTTTCGAGGTGTTGCAACCGTCGGAAGTCTGCGCCAGCGCGCCGCAATTTTGGCGAAGGTGCTCTAAATGGATACGGCGGTGAGGAGGATTTATGCAGGCTGAGATCGTGACCATCGGTACCGAGTTGTTGCTCGGCCAGATTATTGATACCAATGCGGCGTATATCTCGCAGCAATTGGCTGCGGTGGGCGTTAATGTGTTCTACCGCACCAACGTCGGAGATAACGTCGAGCGCGCCGCGCAAGTCTTGCGCGAGGCGCTGGACCGCTCGGAGATCGTGATCACGACCGGCGGGCTAGGCCCGACCGCCGACGATGTTACGCGGGAAGCGGTGGCGCGAGCGTCGGATCGGGAGCTCATTCTCCATGAGGTGCTGCTGAAGCAGATCGAGGCGATGTTCACGCGCTGGGGCCGCCCCATGTCGTCCAGCAACCGGGTGCAAGCGATGGCGCCGGCCGGCTGTATTCCCATCGAGAATCCGGTGGGCACCGCGCCGGGGTTTATCGTCGAGAAGAACTACCATATCATGCTGTCACTGCCGGGCGTGCCGCGCGAGATGACCTACCTGATGGACAAAACGGTGATGCCTTACCTGCGCCAGCGGTTCGGCCTGCGCGGCGCTATCAAAAGCAAGATGCTGCGTGTGTCTGGCATGGGCGAGAGCGTTCTGGGTGAGCGCATTGACGACCTCATGCGCGAGAGCAATCCCTCGGTGGGCACGATGGCACACACGGGGCAGGTTGACGTGCGCATCGCGGCCAAAGCCGAATCCGAGGACGAGGCTGATGCCATGATCGCCGCAATGGAAGTCCGCGTGCGCGAGCGGCTTGGTGAGTTTATCTTCGGCACAGACAAGGACACGTTGGAGGGCGTGACGGCCTGGAAATTGAAGCAGAGCGGGGCGACGCTGGCGCTTGTGGAAACGAACACCGGCGGCGTCATCGCCCAACGACTGACGGGCGCGCCGCATGGGATCGGGACGCTAAAGTCTGCGTGGATCATTACCGATCCGCAGTGGGCGGCGAAGTCGCTCGGTCTGGACGGCCACGCGCTGGCGAGCGCAGAGGCGGCGCAGGCGACTGCCGAGTGGGCTCATCGCACCTCGGGCGCGACGTGGGGCATGGGGGTCATGGGCACGTTCGGCGCCGATGAGCACCTGTATGGGCAGCGCACGGGCGAGGTCTGGATCGCGCTCACCGGCCCGCGCGCGCTCAAACCCGAACGCTTCCCATACGGTGGCGTCAGCGAACAGTCGCGCACCTGGATTGCCAACCGCGCCCTCGATTTGTTGAGGCGCAACGTTTGACGGCGGCTAGATCACATTTTTCTCGGCTGGCGCTTGCCCGGCGCGAAAGCGCAGAACGCTCAACTCGCCGACATCAATCGCCGGCGCTTCGCCGCAGATCATTTCGGCGATGAGTTGCCCGGCCATTGGCGAGTGCATAAAGCCGTGCCCGCTGAATCCGGCGGCAACCAGAAAGTTTTCGACCTCCGGCACGGGCCCGATGATCGGGTTGGCATCGGGTGTCGTATCGTAGAGACCGCCCCAACCGCGCGCAATGCGCGCGCTCTCTATGACCGGCACGCGATGGATCGCCTGCTCGATGACTTTGTCGCGGAAGGAAGCGTCCCATTGGGTCTGGAAGCCGGGCGGCTCGCTTTTGTCGGCCATGCCGATGAGCAGGGCGGGACCTTCGCGGCGGAAGTAGAAGCTTGGGGAGAAGTCAATCACCATCGGACACATGGGAGGCATCAAGTCGAATGGCTCCGTGATAAACACCTGCCGCCGCAGGGGGACGATGGGCAGTTCCACTCCGGCCATCGCCGCCACAGCGGCGGCCCAGGGCCCTGCCGCGTCAATGACCCATTCGGCCTCAATCTCGTCGCGCTCGGTGCGCACGGCCTTGACACGCCCGCCATCAACCCGCACGCCGATCACTGCTGTGTTGGTGCGAATGTCTGCGCCGAGCCGCCGGGCGGCGCCTGCGTAGCCGAGCGCGACGGCTGAAGGGTCGCCGAAGCCGTCGGCGAAACAGATGGTGGCGGCCAGAATATCGTCTACGTTGAGTTGGGGCACAAACTCCTGCGCTTGCGCGGGCGTGATCAGTTCCACCGGCACACCGAGCGATTGCTGCAAAGAGGCGTTGCGTTGGAAAGCGAGGACATCACCTTCGTTATCCAGCAGAAAGCAATAACCCACCCAATGAAAATCGGCGGGGCCAATCTCGTCGTTGAAGCGCTTGTACTTGGCGACACTGCCCAGTGACAACCTGATGTTCACCGCGCTAGAGAACTGGTGTCGGATGCCGCCGACCGAGCGGCCGGTTGAGCCCATCGCCAGCGCATTCTCTCTTTCCAACAGGACGACGTCCTTGACGCCTTTCGCCGCGAGATGGTACGCGATGCTCGCGCCCATCGCGCCTCCGCCAACGATAACCACATTTGGCATCGTCACTCCTTTTTACGTCAACGATTGGGTTTTTAGCCCGGCGGGATTATAATATCCAAGAGGTCAGCATGTCCAACGAGCGAAACATCTATCAAGCCATTCTCGAAACGCTTGAGCAGGGTGAAGCCGTCGCCATCGCCACCGTCACCAAGGCCAGCGGCTCCGTGCCGCGCGGTGTCGGCTCCAAGATGCTGGTGTGGCGCGACGGCACCATCCACGGAACCGTCGGCGGCGGCACCATGGAAGAGCGCGTCATCCTTGAGGCGCGCGAGGCGATGGGTGATGGCCGCCCGCGCTACCGCGAGTATCTATTCACCAGCGACGCGGATAACTCGGTGGGGCTGTGCGGCGGACAGGCGGACGTGTTTATTGAGGTCGTGCGCCCCCAGCAGACGCTGATGATCATCGGCGCGGGTCACATCGCCGTGCCGCTGGCCCGGATGGCCGCCATGAACGGCTTTCGGGTCTCGGTGGTGGACGACCGCGACGGCTTTCTCAGTGCAGAGCGATTTCCCGATGCCACCGAGACCACGCAGGTCGTTTATGAGCGGGAAAGCGAGCGCCTCGATCCGATGCCCATCAAGGTTGACGCGGCAACAACCGTCGTCGTGGCGACCTGGGGATGGGACGAGCCTGCGCTGGAGCAGGTGCTGAAGACCCCTGCGCCGTACATCGGGTTGGTCAGCAGTCGCCGGAAGTTCAAAGTGATTGCCGACAAATTGCGCGAGCGCGGCTTTGGCGACGAGGACATCGCACGTGTCCACGCCCCCATCGGGCTTGACATTGGCGCCGAGACGCCGGAGGAAATTGCGGTGGCGATCATGGGCGAAATCATCATGCAGCGGCGCGGCGGCGATGGGAGCCCAATCCACCTGCGCTGGAAGCCGAAGGCCAAAGCGAAGGGATCAGGGTAAACGCTTGCTGGAGTCGCTTCTCAACGGTGTCAATCACCCGCTGGTCGTTGTCAAGGGGGGCGGCGATTTGGCGAGCGGCGTTGCCCATCGCTTGCATCAGGTCGGGTTCTCGGTTCTGATTTTGGAACTCGCGCGGCCGCTGACCGTGCGGCGCACCGTGGCCTTTGCTTCGGCCATGCTTGAAGGCCAGATTGTCGTAGAAGGCGTCTGCGCGCGGCGCGTGCTGGACCTTGGGTCAGCCTCGCAGTGCATGAGCCGGGGAGAGATCGCCGTGATGGACGACGCGCGCGCTGGAGTCGTAGCAGAGGCGCGCCCGGCGGCGCTGGTGGACGCCATCATGGCGAAGGCGAACATCGGCACGCGCATCACCGATGCGCCGATTGTGGTGGGGCTAGGGCCGGGCTTTACCGCCGGCGACGATGTGCACGCCGTCGTCGAGACCAATCGTGGACATCACCTTGGCCGCGTGTACTATCAGGGCGGCGCTGAAGCGGATACGGATGAGCCGTCGTCCGTGCAGGGCTACACCCACGAGCGCGTGCTGCGCGCGCCGGCTGAAGGCGAATTTCATTCGGCTTGCGAGATTGGTCAGATGGTCGCCACGGGCACCGTCGTCGGGCGGGTAGATGGCCAACCGGTGCTGGCGGCTATTGGCGGCGTGGTGCGCGGCCTGATCGCAAGCGGGACCATCGTCAGGGCGGGTTGGAAGATTGGCGACATTGACCCGCGATGCGATGTAGAGCACTGCTTCACGATTTCCGACAAGTCGCGCGCGGTTGCCGGCGGTGTGCTTGAAGCCATACTCCACTGCGCACAGCGCCGCCCGAAGGCCCCTGCCTAATGTGCCGCGCGGGGTTCTATGTGGGACTGGCGAGCGCCTTCCTGTTGCTCAGCCTGATACTCACATGGCCTCTGGTTACGCGATTCACCACGCACGTGCTCGGCTCGAACCTCTGGGCGTTCGACGAGTACACCTTTGTCTGGAATAGCTGGTGGTTCCAGCACGCCCTCCTGCAGTTGAACCAATCGCCCCTCCAGACCGATTTCATCTTCTATCCGATCGGCATCAATTTAGCGCTTTACACGTTTGATTGGTTCAACGCTGCATTGGCCCTGCCATTGCTCCCATGGGTGACATTACCGGCGGCGGCCAACCTGACGAACCTCTTTTCGTTTGTGCTCTCTGCCTTTGGGGCGTACCTGCTGGTCAGGTATTTGCTGGCGGCGCCTGACGGGCGGCGCAGCCAATCGCCCCGCACGGCCCTGAGCTATGAAATGGGCGCGATCTGCGCGGCCATCGCCTACGGATTCACGACCAGCCGGTTCGTCTACGCGGCCATCGGCCACTACAACATGCTCAGCACAGAGTGGCTGCCGTTCTTTGCGCTGTATCTATTCAGACTTTGGCACGTGCCCTCGCGAAAGAACGCGGTCATGCTCGGATTGTTCTTAGCGTTGACCCTGTACGCAGAGCCCATCCTCGCGGTCTTCCTCATGTCGTTCATGCTCATTTTCTTGGTGATTCAGCGACCCTGGCAAACGATGGGCTGGCGGGGATGGCTGACCCGCTGGGCGCAGGCCGGGGCGGTGGCGGCCTTCATAAGCGCGCCGGTACTCTGGCCGGCGGTGAGCGAATTACGGACTGGCGACTATGTGCTGAAAGGCTGGGGTGATGCGCAGAGGCTGTCGGTGGATTTGGTCGGGCTGGTTTCGCCGGCGTCTATCAGTTCGTGGGCAGGTCTGAATTGGGAAGCGGAGCTAACGGCCGTCCAGCAAGGCCAGTCGCGATTTGCCGATGTCAACACCGGCTTTGTGGGGATCGTGACGCTTGTGCTGGCCGTGTCTGGCTGGCTCGCGCACCGGCGCGCTGGGAGGGTCTGGGGGGCTGGCGCGCTGGTATCTGCGCTGTTTACGCTCGGCCCGCTACTGCAGATCAACGGCAAGACGGTCTTCGATCTGGATGGGCTTAAGGTCAACGTGCCTCTGCCGTTTATTATCCTGCACTACCTGCCGATTGTGCAGGCCAACCGCGTGCCCAACCGCTTCAGCGCGTTACTCGTGCTGTGCCTGGCGGTGCTGGTGGGTTATGCGGCGTGGTCGGTGGCCGAAAAGGCGGCGTCGGCCGCGTCCTCAATGGGTTGGCGGACTAGACGGTGGCCGTCGTTGATAGGTGGCGCCCTGCTTGCCCTGTTGTTGGTGGTGGAGCACCTGTCGGTGCCCATGCCGCTGACGGATGCCCGCGTTCCCGCTTTCTATGCGCGCCTTGCCGAGGACCATGACGACTACGCTATCTTGCAGCTGCCGCTGGGGTGGCGCAATTCGTTTGGCACATTGGGCGCGGAGGACACGCGTGTGCAATATTACCAGACCACACACCACAAGCGACTCCTCAATGGCAACACGTCGCGCAACCCGCCCGTGAAGTTCGACTACTTCGCGACGATGCCCATCGTGTCGTCGCTGATCCAGCTGGAGGATTACAAGCCGGTCTCGCCCGCCCAGCGCGCCGCCGACCGCGCGTACGCGCCGGAATTTATCCGCTTCTTCAACCTGCGCTACGTGGTCGTGGCGCCCGCTGTGCCGGGACGCCATCCGTACGACGACACACGCGCCGCGGCCATGCAATATCTATTGGATGTGCTGCCACTGGAGCCGGTTAGCGATACCGGAGAGCTCGTTGTCTATCGCGTCATCCAGCCTCCGCCACACGATGATCTATTCATTGATTTTGGCGGCACGAGCGAAAACCGCCCATACCGCGGTGACAGATGGGATCGCGATGAGGACGTATCAGGCGCGAGCGCGAACTGGGCGACGAGCCTCACAGCGCGTGTCTTCCTGCCGGTATCCGCCGTGCGCGACTACCGGCTCACGTTCGCCGCTCTGCCGTTTCTGTATCCGTCTGGGCCGCCGCAGACTGTTGGCATCGTCGTCAACCACCGCTTGCAGTTGCCGGCGCTGACTATGGCCGGGGCGTGGACGACCTACGAGTTTGACGTCCCATCGTCGGCGCTCGTGGCCGGGCTTAACGAGGTGGATTTTCAATTTGCATACGTACGGTCGCCGCGCGACGTGTTGGAACGCACAGCGGAGATGATCGCCAGCGGGTCTGAATTTGACTCGCGGCCGCTGGCGGCGGCGGTAGATTGGATACGCTGGCAACCGCGATAGCGTCAGCGCGGGATAATGTTAAAGAGGATCCGCTTGCGGATCATCACGTAAATGATGGTCAGCGCGATGATCTGCGCGAGGGTGTTGACGGCGGCTTCGTTATCGGCGTAGAACCACAGATACGGGATGAGCGCGTAGTACGCGGTCAGCAGGATGATATGGGTTGTGTAGGCATAGAGCGAGTTCTGGCCGATGGGAATAAGCCAGCCCAGCCGCCGGTGGAGCGGCTCCCAATAAATGGTGATCGCCAAAAACGCCCACTGAAACACGATCAGCGCCGCGATCAGCCGTCCGGGCGCGAGTGAGCTCTTGTTAAACAATTGATCCATGAGTGCATGGCTCTGCTCTTCGGGCATGATGGTCCCCAGCAGTCTGGATTCTTGCAAGTACAAGACGATGAGCAGGGCCAGCAGGATCGTCATCAGTGAGAAGTATAGGTAGCGACCGACCTTCGTCACCGCGCGCAGCCGGTTGGAGAGGTATTCGCGATGGTAGCCCAGCGCCATGGCGTTAAAGAAGAGCAACTGCCACGAAGGGAGTTTAAATATCCAGTTGCCCTCGATGACGGTGGGCAAACTGGATTGGATCGGCGACAGCTGATAGGCAAACCAGATAGCCCACGAGATTCCTACCAAGAGCCATGTCCGGCCATATTTCAGCAGGAAGAGTCCACCCGGCGCAAGCAGCATCAGCAGGGTATACAGCAGGGGAATGTCTACGAAGACGAAGGTGCGGCGCAGGGTGATGACGCTCAACAGGAACTGCGTCGGGTCTTGCGGGTCGAGCCAGCTGGCCCACGGCAGATCGTTGCGGATGACCACGGCGACAAACGAGACCGTCAGGATGACGGTCAATTTGTACAGCGTCCAGGCTCGATGCAGCGCCTTGCGCATCGTCGCGCCGTAGCCCTCCTTGCGTATCGTGGCGCCATAGACCGCGCCGACAATCATCCCAGAAATAAAGACGAATGCCTCTGCCGCTGATACGAAGAAATTATTGCCGCCGGTTATCGGGTGCAGCCACGATGAGCTGCCGAGATGGTCAATGACCATCGCCATCGTGGCATAGCCGCGTAAAAGGTCAAGCCGCAAGTCGCGCGAACCGGGAACTCTATACGACCAGTCAGGATTGACGATTTGCATAGCGGTTCGCAGTTCAGTCTCCTGATGTTATCACCCGCGCAGGTCATGGGAAGTTTCACTGAGCGAAAGAGTGGGGAGGGCATCCTCCCGTGCGACCGCTTTCACAGCTTGGGCAATCGCGGCGACGTGCGCCGGGGTGCTGCCGCAACAGCCGCCAACCACCGATGCGCCAGCCCTCACAAAGCGCGTCGCGTAGGCCGCCATCATCTCCGGGCTGATATCGTACTCGGCCACATCGCCCACCATGCGCGGCAGGCCGGCGTTGGGCTTAATCCACAACGGTATGCCGGCGCGCTGTGCGGACAGTTCTGCCACAATCTGCTCCATCGTGTCCAGCGACTTGCCGCAGTTGGCGCCAATGGCCGCGACGCCGAGCGGCGCAATGGCGGCGACAACCTGTGAAGGCCGCAGGCCCATCATCGTGCGGGTGCCTTGATCGTAGCTGAACGAGACGACGAGTGGGAGCGCGCTGGCCCGTTTGACACCCTCAATGGCCGCCACGGCTTCTTCTAGCGCAAAGAACGTCTCCAGAATCAGGAAATCCACGCCGCCGTCGGTGAGGGCTGCGGCTTGTTCGGCGTAGGCGCTGACGGCAGCATCGTGCGTCAGCTCACCGTAGGGCTCGCAGAGTTGGCCCGTTGGCCCCAGCGAGCCGCCGACTAGCACCCCATCGCGTTGCGAGGCGGCCTGACGCGCAAGCTGCGCCGCGCGGAAATTGATTTCCGGCGCCCGCTCCGCGTACTTCGAGTCACGCATTCGAATGCGCGTGCCGCCAAAGCTACAGGTCAGGATGATGTCCGAGCCGGCCTCGACGAAAGCGCGGTGCAGAGCAAGCACGTTGTGCGGCTCGTCAATCACCCATTCTTCTGGCGGAACCCCTAACCCCAGCCCCATTTTCTGGTAGTTCGTGCCGGTCGCGCCGTCGCTGACCATGACCGTTCCACTGTTCAGGCGCTCAAGGAATGTGTTTGGCATCGTCAATCTCCTCTAGTTTACTCTCTAACGGCGGCGTGGGAATCGTTGACCCGCACCGCGGCCATCAGCGCGTGAAAGTTGGCGGACGGTACTTCGGGCCACAAATCACAGCCCGGCCAAATGGCGTTTGCGCCGGCAGACAGGATTGATTGCACCGCGCTCGTTATCTGAGCGGGTGTTGCATGGCTCAAGACGCCAACCGGATCAAAGTTGCCCAGCAGTACCGCATCGGGACCCAGAAGGCGGCGTGTGCGGGATAGGTCGTTTAGGTGGTCAACGCTTAGCGCGTCCGCGCCACACACAGCGAGATCGGCTACGGAAGCATTGGTGTCGCCGCACACACTGAGTACCTTCGGCGATGGGAGCGCGTCAAACAGCCGTGCGAGAGACGGCTTGACCAATGCTCTGAAGTTGGCCGGGCCAATGACCTGCGGAGACCCGCCCATCTCATGCACGGTGAGAAAGTCGGCGCCGGCTTCAAAGTAATATTCTCCCACTCGCGCCAGCCACTGCGCCAGCGCGCCTAACTGAGCGAGAATCCGCGGACTGTCGTGTAGCTGGCCCAACCACGCCTCCGCGCCCAAGCACTGCCACGCGAGCGTGAACGGACCGGACAACCAAGCGCCAATCGCGACCTCACGCCCGACACCGGCCTTCAGCAGGCGGATGCTCTCTGCAACCAGCCCCATGCGGCCGGAGTGCGGCAAGTCGTCGGGCAGGGAAGTAGGCAGATCGCTCAACGGCTGGCTGACCACCTCCCGCGGCGTTCAGGCCGATCTCCGTCAGGCTCGGCAGGCCGCTGAAAACGGGCACCCGCGCCACCGACTGGCCCCGCAAGACGGCCAAGGTCACATCACGCGAACGCGGCATGTAAAGGCGAAGCGGCACGCGAATGGCCTGCTCGTTCACGCGGTGATTCGTGCATGCGGCTTCGCCCCTACCGGCGGCGCGGGGAATGCAAGGGCATCGGTGAAGATGTCGTTGAATTCAGGCCGGCCTGACAGTTCAACATACTCGATGAAGCCGGGGATGCGGCTCGCCGCTTCGCGCTCGCGGAATGAGAGAAGCGCCATTTTCGCTCCTTCGCCGGCCGCGTTGCCGACCGCGACGATACGTTCGAGCGGCACCCAAGGCACAAGGCCGATGAGGCGCGCGCTGGCCGGATTGATGTAGGAGCCAAACGAGCCGGCCAGCAGGACTTCGTGCAAATCGCCGGCGAGCACGCCCAGTTGCGCCATAAGAACTTGAACACCGGCGGCAATCGCACCCTTAGCAAACTGCAACGCGCGGATATCTTGCTGGGTCAGCACGATGGAGTGCTCAGGCGCGGACAGGCGAAAGGCGCGGACGCCGGCGATGGTCACCAGCCGCTCAAGCAGTGTGTCCGGCAAACGGCCCTGCACATCGTCGTAGCGCAATAGCCGCCCCGATGGATCAACGAGGCCGCGCCGCACCATCTCCGCTACCGCATCCACCAGACCTGAGCCGCAAATGCCAAGCGGCGACACACCTCCGATGACTTGCAGGCGCACGTCGTCGTCAATGCGCACACCCTCAATTGCGCCGGCGCTGGCGCGCATTCCGCATTTGATCTGTGCGCCCTCGAAGGCCGGGCCGGCGGGCGCCGCGGTCGCCAGCGTTTTCTGCGAGGAGCCTATCACGATTTCGCCGTTGGTGCCCACGTCAATATACAACCGCATCTTATCGTCGTGACTGCGCGCAAGACCCGTGGCCAGAATGCCGCCGACGATGTCCGCGCCCACGTATGCGCCAAGATGCGGAAGGGTGGTCAGGCGCGCCTGCGGGTGTAGGCGCAGACCGCCAGCCGCGCCTATTTCAGACGCAGGCAAGGTTAGCGCGTCCGTGACCGCCGGGATGAACGGTGCGACCGAGATGGGCTCCGGGTCTATGCCGAGCAGGATATGGAGCATGGTTGCGTTGCCAACCGCTACCGCCTCATAGATATTGTCCCGCGCAACACCCGATGTAGCGATTAACTGATCGAGCAGTGAGTTGACGGTATCCACGATGCGCGCCTGAAGTGTCAGCAGGCCGTCCGGCTCTGTCATAGTGTGGCTGACGCGCGAGATCACATCGGCTCCGAACGGGGCTTGACCATTTAAGGTGGACTGAACCGCCTCAACCGCTCCCGTCTTCAGATTGACCAGCGCGCCCACAACGGTCGTGGTGCCGATGTCGAGGGCCAGCCCATAGGCCCGGTTCGTCGAGTCGCCCGGCTCGACGGCGATGAGTTCCTCGCCGCACATCACCGCCGTCACGGCAAAGTCGTTTGCACGGAGCGCGCGCGGCAAGGCTCTCAAGACAGCCGGGATGGGTCGCGGCTCATAGCCTTCGACCAGCAGTGCGTCGCGGAGGCGCGCAATATCGGGCCGCTGGTCTTCGAGCGATGGCTCGGCCAGTCGCACAAAGACCTTGACGACGTTCGGATCAAGCGCCACATGGCGGCCATAGCCGAGCAGGGCGGCTTTGGGCGAGGTCATCAGCCGCGGCACCTCGACCACACAATCGCCGTGCATTACCGCGCGGCATGAGAGCCGCCAGCCGTCGGTCAGTTCAGCCGGTGACAGGAACCGGTGGTCGGCATCGGTGATGGAATTCGCGCCATCGGCAAGGCGCACTTTGCACTTTCCGCATGTGCCGCGTCCGCCGCACGTGCTGTCAATGGCCAGACCGGCCCAGTTGGCGGCGTTGAACACGGTCATCCCGCCGGGCACATGGGTCAGAACATTCTGCGGCAAAAACGTAACCTGATACTTCATACGCTTACAGCCAGCCCGCTATACGGTGTCGAGCGGTTCGGCCACGCTCATCATCTTCTCGACGGCGGCTACCGCCTCGGCGAGCGCGCCGCCGGGCGCATCACCCTGCGCACCCAAGATTTCCTTGGCCTTGCGCGCCGTAGCGCTGGCGTCGGGGCAGTAATAGTCGGCGCCGCAGCGCGCCGCGTATTCCGCCGTGACCGGCGCCCCGCCGGCCATGACCGCCACCTTGTCGCGCAAGCCGGCCTTCTTCAGAGCCTCGATGTTGACCTTGATCATTGGCATCGTGGTGGTGAGAAACGCCGACATGCCGACAATTTCCGGCTCATGCTTGCGAACGGCCTCGACAAACTTCTCCGGGCTCGTGTTGACCCCCAGATCAAAGACCTCAAATCCGGCGCCCTCCAACATGATGTTGCAGAGGTTCTTGCCGATGTCATGAACGTCGCCCTTCACCGTGCCAATGACCACTTTGCCCAGCGACTTCTCACCCTGCGCCGCCAGCAGGGGACGCAGTAGGTTCAACGCGCCCTGCATGGCGCGCGCCGACATCAGCATCTCCGGAACGAAGAAATCGCCAATCTCAAAGCGGCGGCCGACCTCCTGCAGGGCAGGCAGAAGCGCCTGATAGAGCATGGCGATCGGATCGAGGTCGGTGTTCAATCCTTGCTGGGTCAGTTCCTTCACCTCGGCGACCTTGCCATTGACCGTGTTGTCGTAAAGCGCTTTGAGGGTGTCATCGTGGGTCATAATTTATCTCCTGTCCTTGCGGCGAATGACGAAGCGCATCGCCGTTTCCACTTCAGAAATCGAGCAGATCTTATTGTCCACCAGCCCGGCACTCAAGCCGAGCGGAATCAAAACGGTATCAGGCAAGTATGGACGGTGGTTGGGAATGTCTTTCCCGCGCTTCGCGGAAATGACCCAGATGCCGCCGTCGGGCGCGATGGTTTCCTTCAACGTTTGCAGGGTCGAGGCGACTTCATCCCCCGACCGAGGCCAGTAGAGAACCACATCGGCTGTGCTGTAGGCGCCGCAGAAACGCTTGCCCGTCCGCCCGCGTATCTTGTCCAGCAGGGGGTGACTGCCCGCGCCGACGACGCGCACCGTTTGACCGGGTTTGAGCCCCAATTTGTCTGTGACATCTCGCGCCGCATAGCGGGCGCGGCGTTCGGATTCCAATGCCGTCATCGTGCGGGCGCGCCGAGCCGTATGGCGATACGATGGGCATAAGCCGCCGCCAACAGACCCAACGCGGCCGCGCGTTCGACGGTTACACGATAAGCGGGGCCGGAGATGCTCACAGCGGCCTCTACCAGCCCGCGCGCGTTGCCGATCGGGGCGGCGATCGCATTCAATCCGTCCTCAACCTCACCGAATGCGGTCGCATAGCCGCGCTCGCGCACGCGCGCCAAATCCGCTCGCAGTGCGGCTTTGCCGACGATCGTCTGTTTGGTGAAGCGTTGAAGCGTTCCGGACAGGATATGCTCGATATCGTCCGGCGATTGAAAGGCCAGCAGAGCCTTGCCGTTAGCGACACAGTGCAAAGGCGTGCGCCGGCCTACCCAATCGGTGATGCCGACCAGATGGGGGCTGGACACCTGCTCGATATTCACAACCTCGCGTCCATCGAGCACGGCGAGGTTGACCGTTTCATGCGACTCCTAGGCCAACTCGGCCAGCAAGGGTCGGGCCGCCTCGCGCAAGTCGGCGAAGTGTGTCTCTTGCCCGGCCAAGCGGACCACTTCGTAGCCAAGGCGGTATTTCTCGGACTGCGGGACGCGCTCGACCCAACCCTCACGCTCTAGCGTGGCCAGCAGGCGCGAGACGGTGCTCTTGTGCAGGTGAACCCGTCGCCCGACCTCGTTCACGCCCAATTCGGGGGCGTCGCTGAACGCGCGCAGGACGGCGATTGCCCGTTGCACCGACTGGACACCGCCGCGTTCGTGTTCTTTGGTTTGCGCTTTCACTCAGCTCGCCGGCCCTTTCGCGGAAGGCTACTGTGTTTCACCATGTGAAACAGTGTTGCAAAGTGGCTGTAGATTAGCATGTCTCGCGTCAAAGGTCAAAAGGGAATGACGGGGGACGAAATCGGGGGAGCGAAATCACAGTTGCTGGCGGTTGGTGGAGGTCACCATTTCAATACGCAACCAGTTCGGCAATTGAGGGGATGATCACGTCGGCATGGGGGTGGAGGAGCGTGGCAGGGGTTACGCCGGATAGCACGCCGACGAGAAGGCCCGCGCCCGCGGCGCGCCCCATCTGCATGTCGGCCACCGTGTCGCCGACGACCGCGGCGTCCGCCGGGCTGATACGGAGCAGGCCACAGAGGTGCAGAACCATGTCGGGGCGCGGCTTGCTCGGAACATGCTCGTCGGCGGCGATGACGGCATCTACGCGGG
>JACQEC010000200.1 GCA_016200765.1 Chloroflexota bacterium
GCGCTGTTACGCCGTCTGGTGGATGAGGGACACGAACTGGCTTTGCACTCCTACAGCCATCGCCGCTTTGTGGATATGCCGCACGAGGAACTGTACGACGAGGTGGTACGCAACTGGGCGCTGATTGATTGGGCGCTCGGCACCCATTACCCCATACGCTTCATCCGCATGCCCTACGGCGCGCGCGACGCGACCGTGATGCAGGCGATCGGGCAGTTGGGCTTGCAGTCGGTCTTCTGGGATATTGACAGCATGGGCTGGCGCGATTATGCCACGCCGCTCATCGTCCACGATCAGGTGATGAAGCGCATCCAGAACGGCTCGACCATCGTCCTGCATTGCAGCGCTGTGTCTGACCGCGCCGCCTTGCCGACGTATGTCAACGACCTGCGCGCCATGGGTTACGAGCCGCAGTTGTTATCATCCGCCCTGCCGCGCCCCACCGCCACAGACCTCGCGGGCTATCCGCGCCAGAATTCGCCGTTATGGACTTTCGCGACCGCACCCGTCCCGCCGGTGAAAATAGCGCCGGAGCCGCGCGGCCTGCGGCTGGCGATTGAGTGGTTGGACACGGGCTTCTAGGCGCCATGGCGATCCATCGTAAAGGGCGCGGGCCGCTCTCCATCCCCGGCCCCTGTTTTATCTGCGGCAAATTGATCACCAGCGATCAGGATGTCGTCTTCTGGCATGGGGTCACGGGCGGGCAGTTGCCCTTCATCCGGCTTCACCCCGAATGCGCGCACACGCTGGCCGCCGGTCTTAGCGACGACCTGCGCCAACTGGAATCGGGCGAGGACGACGAAGAGGGATCGTAGGGGCGCGCGTTGCCGATAGCGAATAGCCGATAGCAAATGGCAGATAGCAGATAGCCAATCACTATTCGCCATCGGCCATCGGCCATCAGCTATCAGCCATCTGCCATCCGCGCCGCTTCGCCCTTACGCGCCGTCGAGCGCCTGCGACAGGTCGGCGATTAAATCGTCCGGGTGCTCAAGGCCGACCGAGAGCCGCAGGAGGTTGGGCGGCGTGCGCGAGCCGGGGCCTTCAATCGAGGCGCGGTGCTCAATCAGGCTTTCCACCCCGCCGAGACTGGTGGCGCGCGTAAAGAGCCGCACCCGCGCCGCCACGGCCATCGCCTCGGCCTGCCCTCCCTCCACCTGAAACGACAGCATCCCCCCGAACATCTCCATTTGCTCTGCGGCAATCTCGTGGCCGGGGTGATCCTCAAGGCCCGGATAATGCGTCGCCACAACGCGCGCGTGGCCGCGCAGGAACCGCGCGACCTGCATGGCGTTCTCGGACTGCGCGCGCACGCGGTATGGCAGGGTCGTGACCCCGCGCAGGGTCAGCCAGCAGTCAAACGGCGACGGCGTCGCCCCCTCCATGATTTGCGTCTTGCGAACCCTTTGGAAGAAGGCATCGTTCTCGCGCGCGACGACAATGCCGCCGAGCACATCGGTATGGCCGCTGATATACTTCGTCGTGGCGTGCATGACGAGATCGGCCCCCAGCGCCAGCGGGTGCTGTAGAACTGGCGTGGCGAAGGTGTCGTCGCAAGCGCACAGCGCGCCCGCCCGGTGCGCGATGGCCGCGACGCGCGCGATGTCGCTGATCTTGAGCAGTGGGTTCGACGGCGTTTCCACCCAGATCAGTTTCGTGTTCGGCTGGACAGCCCGTTCGATTTGCGCCGCGTCAGACAACTCCGCGAAGGTCGTCTGCAAGCCCCACGGCGCGAGTTGCTCGCTAAGCAGGCGCGCCAGCCCGCGATACATATCGTGCGGCGCGATGACGTGGTCGCCGGGCGCGAGCGAATGAAAGACAGCAGCCGCCGCCGCTGTGCCGGACGAGAACGCCGCCGCGGCGGCTCCGCCTTCCAGCGCGCACAAGCATTTTTCCAGCGCCTCGCGTGTCGGGTTGTTACTGCGCGTATAACTGTAGGCGTGCGGATAACTGCCGTCGGCGGCGCGCTCAAACGTCGTGGACAGGTGAATCGGCGGCGTCACCGCGCCGGTGGCCGGGTCAACCTCTCGGCCGGCGTGCACGGCCAGCGTCTCAATTCTCATGGGTCTATCCTCTCAATCGTTCTGCACGAGTGTGCGAATCACGTTCAGGTCCATCACCGGCATCCAGCCGTACAAGTAGTACATGCCGTAGGTCTGGAAGCCATAGCGGCTGACGATGCGCCGCGACATCGGCTCGGCGTTGATGGCGGCAATCTGGTAGCCTTGCGCGCGGGCGTGCTCCAGCCGCCGCCGCAACAGCGTTGAGTAGAGCCGCTGGCCGCGAGCCTCCGGCAGGGTGGCCGCTCCGGCCAGATAGGCGGTGCCGACACGCCACGCCAGATGCGCTTCGGCCACCGGTTGGCCGCGCAGTCGCGCCAGATAGACGGTCTCCTCGCGCCGCAGGGTCGGGTTCTTCACCACCTCCACCCAGCCGGGCCGCCGCTTGTCTAACTGCTCGTGCGTCCAGCGAAAGGCGACCGCAGTTATCCGCAGGGTGGCCTCAATCGCTTCATCATCGGCGCCATCCAGCGCAACCACTTCAACATCGGGGTTGACCGGTATATCGCTCAAGTCGTCCAACCCCACACGCGCCATCAACGCCTGATCGCCGGCCAGCGCGCAGCCGTGCTGTTCCAGCCGCACGCGCAGGTCGGAGGGCGTATCGTACGGCCCGACATGCCAGCAGAAGCCACAGTTGCGCGCGCGGAAATGGGCTATGACCTGTTCGATGCGCGCATCCGCCTCGTCCGCGCTCCAGCGCGCGCTGAAGAGGCGGTTACTGCCGGGGTGCGGGTCATCGGATTCGACCTGCGCAAAGTCGGGCGTTTCGCGCACGCTGACGCCCGGCCAGATCAGCAGGCGATTATCGCCGCTGTAGTGGTAGCCCTCAAAGACGCGATGCAGATCGGCTTCGCTCAACGTGGCCGGCGCGATCCATCCCCTGCGGCGCGCGCTGGGCATCGGCGCGGCGCAGGTGAGGTCTATGGTCTTGACCTGCTCGCCGTCCACTTCCAAGACGACCGAACGGTTGTGCTCCATCAGGCGACCCTGCTCGGTGGCCTGAATACGGAACTCAACCGCCACGCGCGCGCCGTCGGCCAGCAGGCGGAACGTCTCCAATATCGCGTCGGGCCACGCCGCCCGCTCATCCATCAGCCGACGCAGAACCCGCGCGCGGGGCCGGTGCGACTCACTGCCGTTCCACGCCCAGACGCGCAGTCCGACATCGGGGTGGAGCACGTTCAGGCAAGCGGCCTCGTCGTTAGCCGCCAGCGCGGCGATGAACTGCCGGGCGACTTCAGCAGGGGTCGTGCTCATCCGTTGACCCACGGCAACAGGTCGTTGTAGCGCGAGACGAACCCGCCCAACCGGGCGATGCCGGCGGCATCGTGTCCGGCGGCCACCAGCGGCGCGATGACATCCTCGCGCAGCGACGGCACATAAGCCCTCAACAAGCGGCAGGGGACGGCCGTGGGCGAGAGATCATAGGTCTCCAGCCCCGCCGGAACCAGCACCGTGCGGCCTTGCGCGACCGGCACGCCGCTAATCGTCGCCGCGCCTTCGATGCACGAAAGGATGTGGAACTTCCCGTTCAGCCGGAACGCGCGCTGTGGCGCGTGGATGGTCAGCCGCTCCAACACGAAGTAGCGGCAGGCGACGAGCGCCTGCTGGTCATAGCCGTCGTGGTGTATCGTCAAGGGCGGGATGTAATGCTCGCTCAATCCGGTCAGGTCCAGCACCGGCATGGCCTTGTCAACGTGCAGGTCGCGCCCCTGCCCGGAGGGCAGTTTCCGATCCCAGTCGTACAGCCGGTAGGTGATGTCGCAGTTCTGCTGAATCTCGGCCAGCACGATGCCCTTGCCGATGGCGTGAACCACGCCCGCCGGCACAAACAGCACGTCGCCTGCCTGCACACGCACCACCGACAACAGATCGGCCAGCCGCCGCTCGCGCAGGTGCGCGTGAACAGTTGCCGCATCCAGATCAGCCTTGAAGCCGTGAATCACCACGGCGCCCGGCTCCGCGTGAAGAATGTACCAGGCCTCGGTCTTTCCGAGCGGCAAGCCTTCCTGTTGCCGCGCGCCCAGATCGTCGGGATGAACCTGCACCGACAGGTCGTCTTGCGCGTCCACATATTTGAACAGCAGAGGAAAGAGCGCGTCCGGCGGCGCGCTATCGCCCAACACGGCGCGCGGGTTCCGCTCCAACAACTGGCTCAACCGTTGGCCGGCCTGTGGGCCGTTCATCACCACGCACCCCGGCCATGCTTCCCACGCTTCGCCGATGAGCCGTCCGGCCGGCAGGGATTTGTGCAAGAGTCGTTCCAGATTGCGCCCGCCCCACATCTTCTCCTGCAGGACACACTCCAAACTATACGGGTAGATTTCCATCTCGTCTGACAATCACCTCAAGGGTTTTTCCGGGCTCTCACAGCGTGAAATTCCGATGCTCGCGCGAGGGCCAGCCACAGCGCGTACACATCGCGCCGCGCCCAGCCGGACTGCCGGGCGACGTGCCGCGCCGCCTCCTGAGCCGATGCGCCCCGGCTCGCTTGTTGCTCAAGCGCCGCTCTGACCGCATCCTCCGTCCACAGCGCCGCGGCCTGAGCCTGCCCCCGATCCAAGTCGGGGGCCTGTCGAAGGGCTGCGCCGCCGATGACCAGTGTAAATTCGCCGCGTGGCGCCTGCGCTTCGAAATGGGCGATACTTTCACTTAACGTGCCGCGGAAGGTTTCCTCGTGCAGTTTCGTCAATTCGCGGGCAACCGCCACCCGCCGCTCGCCCAGCGCATCGCGCGCATCGCGCAAGCACTCCAACAGGCGGTGAGGGGCTTCATACGCCACCAGCGTGCGCGGCTCAGTTAGAAGGCTTTCAAACAGCCGCCTGCGCTCGCCGCCTTTGCGCGGCAGGAAGCCCAGATAGACAAATTGATCGGTGGGCAATCCGGAAGCGACCAGCGCCGTGACCACCGCCGATGGCCCCGGCACAACGACCACGCGGATGCCCCGCGCCAGCGCCTCGCGGATCAACTCGTAGCCCGGGTCCGACAGGCCGGGCATCCCCGCTTCAGATACCAACGCGACATCCCGTTCAGCTAAAGCGCCGAGGATCGTCTCCAGTTTGCCCAGCTTATTGTGCTCGAAATAACTGGTCAGCGGCGTGCTGATCTGAAAGTGTGTCAAGAGCGCGCGCGTCTTGCGCGTGTCTTCGGCGGCGATCAAGCCCGCTTCTTTCAAGACGCGGAGCGCGCGCAGGGTGATGTCTTCGAGATTGCCAATGGGCGTGCCGACGAGATACAGCGTGTTCATGGGCCGGTTGTGGAGGTCGGAGCGCGCGTGGCGGTCGGTGTCGGCGGCGCGGGCGGCGTGCTCGTCGGTGTCGGTGGGGGCGGCGTGCTCGTCGGCGCGGCGGTGGGCGTGGGTGTGTTGATCGGCGCCGCCGTTGCGGTCGGTGTGGCCGTCGGCGTGGAAGTGTTGATCGGCACGATGGTCACGGTCAGGGTGATGATAGGCACGCTGGTTGCAGTCGGCGTGGCGCTGGCCGGGACGGTTAGCGTCAACTGCGGGGTGGAGGTAGGCGTAGCCGTGCCGGTCGGCGTGCGCGTTGGCGAAGATGACGGCGTGGGTTGGGGCGCTGTTGGCGGCGGCTGTGTGGCCGTGGGTCTGGGCGTTGGGGTACGCGAGGGCGGCAAGCGACCCTGCGTGGGCGTCGCCTCCAGGGTCGCCTTGGACGATGCGGTTGCAGTGCGGGCGGGCGGCAGGGCGGTGGTGGCCGTGGTAGCCGTGATCGTACTGGTCGGCGAGACTGCCGGCGGACTGCCGGTCGAGGTCAGGGCCGGTGTAGCCGTGGGCATGGGCTCTGTAATCTGGGAGCGCAAGACCAGCGCGAACGCGCCGAGGCAATACATCAAACCAATAGCGACAACCACCACTCCTTTCCAGCTCAGCACGAACCGCGATAGCGAAAAGCCTGATGACGGTGCCTGCTCACCCACCGCGCGGCCTCATGCGCTTTCGCGGCGTGAAGTTGCGAGCCCCGCCGTCGGTGAGGAGGTTGGCGTCGGCAGCGCGGTCGCAGTGGGCGAC
>JACQEC010000201.1 GCA_016200765.1 Chloroflexota bacterium
ATCCTGCAATTCCTCGTGGAGGCGGACGAGGACATTCGGGCGTATGACCTGTCGCGGTTGCGATTCCTGATCTGTGGGGCGGGGACGCTGAGCGTCGCGCTGGCCCAGAAGTTCGAGGCGCGGTTCGGCGTGCGAATCGTCCACGGCTACGGTCTCTCCGAAACCACCGCCTATGCCTGCCACCTGCCCGTCAACCTCAGCGCGGAGGAATACCGCCACTGGATGACCGATTTCGGCTATCCTTCCATCGGATGCCCATTTGACGTGAACGAGATGGCCATCTTCGACGCGGCGGGCGAGGGGCGCGAACTGGCTGAAGGCGAGCGCGGCGAGATCGCGATTCGCGGCCACAGCGTGATGAAACACTACTTCCAGCGGCCCGACGCCAACCGCGAGACCTTCCGCTATGGCTGGTTTCGTTCCGGCGACGAAGGGTTCTATCGGACTGACGCGCAGGGCCGACGGTTCTTTTTCATCACGGGGCGCATCAAGGAACTGATCAATCGAGGCGGGGTGAAGTTTTCGCCGTTGGATATTGAAGAGACGCTGGTTGAAGTGCCCGGCGTTCGCGTGGGGCTGGCGGTCGGGTTTGAAAACAAATATTACGGCGAAGAGATTGGCGCGTACGTGGTCGCGGAAACGGGCGCCCATCTGAGCGAGGAGCAGGTGCTGGCCACCTGCCGCCGGAAACTCGGTTTCAGCAAAAGCCCCAAGGTCGTCGTGTTCGGGCGTGATGTGCCTGTGACGGCCACCGGCAAGTACCAGCGCCTGCGATTGAAGCCGCTGTTCGAGCGATGGCAGGAGACGCAATTCCGCGAGGGGGCCGACGGCTGATGGCGAATGGCTGATGGCGGATGGCGGTTGACTATCGGCTATCTGCTAGCGGCCATCGGCTAGCGGGTAACGATGACTATTGAACTGGCTGAATTGCAACTGCCGGAGTTTGGGTTGCCGACGGTTGAGCCGCAGATTCCCGCCGAGGAGTACGCGACGCGCATCGAGGACGCGCGCAAGCGGATGCGGCGGGCGCGTCTGGATGCGCTGATCATCTACGGCGACCGCGAGCACTTCGCCAATCTGGCCTATTTGACGGGCTATGACCCGCGCTTCGAGGAATCCGTGGGTGTGCTGCCGCGCGAAGGCAAGCCCACACTCGTCGTCGGCAACGAGGGCGTCGGCTACGCGGCGCTCAGTCCGCTCGATGTGACCGTCGCGCTGTACCAGACGTTCAGCCTGCCGGGACAGCCGCGCGACCGGTTGGCGCCGCTGTGGAAACTTCTGCGGAAGGCAGGCGTCAAGCCGGGCGCGCGGGTCGGACTGGTTGGCTGGAAGCATTTTGAGCGCGGCCCTTCGACAGGCTCAGGACGTGGCCGCGCGAGCGAAGTGCCTGCATTCATCCTGACGGAGATTGAAGTCGCAGTGGCAGGTGGCACCATCTCCAACGCGACCACGATGCTGATGAACCCGCGGGATGGCCTGCGGACGAGGAACAGCGTCCACCAACTGGCGCGCTTTGAGTACGCGGCGACCCTGGCCTCGCAGATGGTGCGCGACGCGATATTCAACCTGCGGGTCGGCATGAGCGAGTTCGACGCGGTGCGGGCGATGCGGTGGAGCGGCTGGCCGCTGTCGTGCCATCTGATGCTGTCGGCAGGCGAACGGGCGCGCGTTGGGCTGGCAAGCCCATCCAGCCGCGCCCTGCAGTTGGGCGACCCGTTCACCGTCGCGGTTGGCCTGTGGGGCGGACTGACCGCGCGCGCGGGCTTTCTCGTGCACGACCCAAGCGAGTTGCCGTCGCAGATTCAAGACTATGTGGAGAAACTCGCCAAGCCGTACTTCCGCGCGGCCGCGGCATGGTATGAGACAGTGGGTATCGGTGTGACCGGTGGTGCGCTGTTCGCGGCCGTACACCGCTTTGTCGGCAAGCCGTTCTTTGGCGTGAACCTCAACCCCGGCCACCTGATTCATCTCGACGAGTGGCTGCACTCGCCGGTGGCGCGCGGGTCGGAGATCTCTTTGCAGTCGGGGATGGCGCTGCAGTGCGACATCATCCCGGCGACAGGCGGGGCGTATTTCACGTCCAACATCGAAGACGGCATCGCGCTGGCGGATGACGACCTGCGCGGGCAGTTTGCGTCTCTGTACCCCGAAGCGTGGTCGCGGATTCAAGCGCGAAGACGGTTTATGCAGGAGGCGTTGGGCATACGGCTGAAGCCGGAAGCCCTGCCGTTTTCCAACCTGTGCGGATACCTGCCGCCGTTTTTGCTCAACCCGCGGCGGGCGATGCGAGTGGCGACCGGCGAGCGGGGGGAGATGCGCGAATGAAACTCGCTTTCTTCGGGCACAAGGCGCGGGCCGGCGAGCGCGGCGGCGGCCTGTTCAATTACTCCGCGGAGGCGCTGCGCGGCCTGCGCGCGCTCGGCACCGACGTGATCTTTTTGTATCATGGGCCGCGGACCCGCAAGCGCCGCGAGATGAAGGAAGTTCAGATCGGCTCGTTCAATGTGTTCAACAAGGATGTGCTGGCCGAGCCGAACGCGCAACGCGTGATCGAGGACACCTTGCGCGCGGAGCGCCCTGATGTGGCGCACGCCTCGCTCTCGTTTTCGCTGTTGTCGCGGTTTGATTTCACCTTGCCGGATATCTGCCATGACCTCGGCATCCCCATCATTGCCACCCTGCACTTTCCCTATGACCGCCGCTCGACCTTCTGGGGCAGTGCCTCGCGCAGTCTGTACCGGCTGTATGCGACGCCGCTTTCGCGCTACGACGGTGTGGTGATTTTTTCCGATGAGCAGAAGGCACTGTTGGCGGACTACGGGGTATCGCCGGAGCGGCTGCATGTGATCCCCAACGGCGTGGACACCGAGAAATACCGCCCCGGTCGCTCGGATTACAAGCGCAAGATCAACGCCGAATTCCTCATCACCTATATGGGGCGGCTTGACCCCGAAAAAAACGTTGGCGGCTTGCTCAAGGTCTTCAGCGAGCTCAAACTGCCGCCCACGCACAAACTCATCGTGGTTGGCGACGGCACGGAAAGCGAGAAATTGCAGGAGCGATACGACCGGAACTCGCACATCCTGTTCACCGGCTGGGTATCGTCGGAAGAGGAGCGCCTGCGCATCCTGCAAGCCACCGACATCTTTGTGCTGCCCTCCGATGTAGAAGGGTTGTCGCTCGCCCTGCTCGAAGCGATGGCGTGCGCGTGCGGCATCATCGCCACCGATGCCGGCGCCGATGGCGAGGTGCTGGCGGACACCGGCATCCTGATTGACCCGGAAGACCTTCAGCCACAATTGCGGCTGGCGATGCAAATCTTCATGACGCATCAAGACTTCCGCCATGCGGTCGCCGGCAAGGCGCGCGAGCGGGCCATCCGGCACTATTCACTGGACACCAACATTCAGCGGCTCCTGCGGCTATACCAGCACGTGCTAGACGATTTCGAACGCGGCCGGGCGCCCGCCCTTCGACAGGCTCAGGACGGCCCTCGCGGAGGTCGAACATGATACCCCTACGTGATCTCAATCCTACACGCACGTTCCCGTTCGTGACGCTCTTATTGATTTTGGCGAACAGCGCGGTGTTCCTGTTCGAGGTGACGCTGCGGCCGCGCGTGCTGGACCAGTTTACGCTGGCCTACGGCGCGATCCCGTTTGAAATCAGCCATAACGTGGACCTCGCGCCGAAGATCGCGCTGCCAGTCTATGTGACATTGCTGATATCCATGTTTATCCACGGCGGCTGGCTACATATCATCGGCAATATGCTCTACCTGTGGATTTTCGGCAAAAACATTGAGGATCGGTTCGGCCACGCGAAGTTTCTGGCCATCTACCTGATCTGGGGCGTGGTCGCGGGGCTGACGCAGGTCTTGATCGGCCCCAATGAGCGGACACCCGCAGTGGGCGCGAGCGGCGCTATTGCCGGCGTGCTGGGAGCGTATCTGGTGATCTTTCCACGGGCGCGCGTTGACACCCTGCTGACGATCGGTATTTTCTTCACCGCCATTCAACTGCCGGCGATACTGGTGATCGGTCAATGGATTGTCATCCAGTTTTTCAACGGGTTCTTGTCGCTGGGCGCGTCCGCCGGTCAAGAGGGCGTAGCCTACTTCGCGCACATTGGCGGGGCCGTCGCGGGGATTGTCGTCGGCCTCGTCTATCGCGCGCTGGGTCCGCCCGCGCCCACTGTGTATTCGAGTGCTCCGCGCTTGTGAGTGCCGATGACCTCCATCATTCTGTCACAACTCCAGCAGGTTGACAGCGAATTGGATCGGGCCCAGCAGAGGCTGGCCGAGATTGAGCGCCTGCGGGCCGACCGGTATGAGCTTGACCGCGCGCAGGCGGATGTCGCGGAGGCCGGGCGCGCCGCGGCTGAGGGCCGCCTACTGCGCCAGCGCGAGCTCGAGTTGAAGGCGCTGGAGGGCCGGATCGCCGAGCTCGACGAGAAACTATACAGCGGGCGTATCCGCAACGCGAAGGAGCTCGAAGGCTACGAGCGAGAAGCGCGCATGTTCAAGCAGAATAAGGGCAAGTTGGAAGAGGACGTGCTGGCGCTGATGGAAGCCGCTGATCAGGCCGACGACCGGCTGGCCGCCGCCCAACAGCGGCTTGCGGCCGTTCAGGCGGTGCGGGAGCAGGCCGAGCAGGTCTGGCGTCAGGATGGCGCCGAGGCGCAACAAGCGGCCGATGACTTGCAGTTGAGGCAGAGCGCACTGCGCGAGCGTCTCGACGGGGAGGCCATCGCGCTTTATGACCGTCTGCGGCGCACACGCGGCGGGCTTGCGGTGGTTGCGGCCAGAGGCGGCCGGTGCGGCGCGTGCGGCATCGGCGTATCGAGCGCGGCCCTGCAGAACGCCGCCGTCGAGACGGCTATCGCGCAGTGTGATAATTGCGGGAGAATGCTCTATTGGGAGTGAGGGGACATTGAGATTATCGCCGCGACCGTTGAGGTCAGGCGCAACCCCGCTTCGAGTGACGAAGTGGGGTTTTTGTTTCTTAAAATTTATCCCAAGATTAACCCAAGTCCATTGACAAGAACCGATGTTCTAAGATAAGATGGGGTTAGAACAATCGTTCGGTATACCATCGCAGGGTCAGAGGCGGGCGCATTGACGCCGTTTAAGAGGGCGACAAGAGAGGATCCTATGCTAGGCTGGCGCAAGCAGGTCGAATCTATCGAAGTTGCGGAGAAGAAGCACGGCTACTTCCCACAACGGTTTCGCTGGCACGGCCATATGTACATCGTAAACCGGGTCGAGCGCTGTTGGACAGTCAAAAGCCGGCGCTGGGGGAGATGGGTCGAGCGGCTGTGCTTTCGAGTGCGGTGCCCCGAAGGCGTCTTCGATGTGTACCAAGACCTGCGCGGTAACACGTGGCACATCGTGAAGGCGGGCGCATCATTATAGGGGCGGTTACGCCAACAACCGCAAGATGGCGGGTGTCACATCGGCGAGGGTGCGGAGTGAGCGCGCGAGATCGTCGCGGCGGTCGCCGACGACGAGAGCGGGCACGGGGTTGCGCGTGTGGCGGCGCGTGGAGCTATCCTCGATGTTGCCGTGATCGCTGGTGATGAGCAGGAGCGCGTGCTCGTGGTCGAATTGCGCCAGGATGCCGCCGATGAATTCATCCAATTGCTGGAGGATGACCTCGGCGGAGAGGCGCGCCGGGCGGTGACCGGCGACGTCCGTCAAGAAAAACTCAAACAGCGTGAAGTCGAATTGGCGCGAGAGCCGCTCAAGGTTTTGCCCGGCGGCTCTTGCTGTTATGAGCGGCGGCGGTTGATCTTTGGCGGGCCAGCGCTCGTTGGTCAGCGAGGCCGAAACTGCCTCGCCCCGCAGCAAGTCCTCGTGAGTCCGATAAGGGACACCGGCGGCACCGGCGGCTTGGGAGATCGCCGAGCGGCGGTCGCTCCCTCTGGCGACGCGCTCAAAGAAGATGGGCGGATAGGCGTTGGCAAAAGCGACGAGCCTGCCGCGCGCTTGCAGACGGTGAAAGAGGTTGTCGTCCAACAACGACCGCAGACGCTCATCGGGATAGGGGCCATAATGTTCGCCGATATGGGCGGGGGCGTTGATACCCGTCAACAACGTGATCTGGCCGGTGGCGCTTTGAGGCAGGCCGTCCACGGCGAGGGTGGCGTCGAGGGGCGTCAGCACCGCCTGATGGCTGGCGAGCGAGGGGCGGTCCAGAAAAGGGATGTCGCCCAATAGGTCTTGGAGGACGGGCAACCGCGCGCGGCCAAACGGGTTCACCGCGGGATCGCGCGGGCCGATGCCGACGCCATCTAGGAAGAGAAAGATCAGCCGCATCTATCGTCCCTGCCACCAGTCTTTGCGCGAGCGCGGGTCTAAAAAGGCGCCCGAATCGCGGATGGCGACAGCGATTTCCCCGTTAATGGCGCGGCCAAACGCCTGTCCGGCGCGCAGGGCGGGCAGTTGGCCGCGGCCGGCGGCATTCCATGATTGATACAGGGCCAGCAGGGTTGGCTCGATGCAGACGTTTTCTACATGCAGTGTGTAGCCGCTCACCACATTGTCGTTGTTGGTGTACTTTAGCGTAATCCTCGAATTCTCCGCGTAGAGCACAAACACCGCGTACCCACTTCCGATGGTGTAGCCCGAGTTGGGCACCAGTATCGTTTCGTCTGCGCCTGCGGCCATGCCGGCCAGCGTAACGACCGGGCTGGTCAGCGGGCTGGCGCGGCAGTTGCAAGCCCATGACCAATCATACACCTGATAGACCTTGGTGAATATCGGTGTGCGGTTATCGCCGAACAGGCCGGGCAACTGTGGCGCGTTAGGGTCAGTTGCGCCGCCGTAGTCCACCAGTCCCAGAAAGGCCGAGGTTGTAATGTAGCTGCGGAGGCTCAAGTTAAGGTCGGCGTGTTGTGCCGCGGGCCGGTCGGTGGGCGGCGGCGCAACCACCAGTGAGTTGTAGGTTTCACTGCTGATGGGCGCGCAAAGCACGAATGTGGCGACCAGAGGCAAATAGGTGGTCTGGTTCAAAGTCGGCGACGCCGCGCGGGGCGATTCGGCGTTGGCCGTGAGCCGGCCTGAAACGGCGGCGGCGGCGCACGTCAGCAGGGCCAAGATCGTC
>JACQEC010000192.1 GCA_016200765.1 Chloroflexota bacterium
CACGCACGCGCGGCAACCCACACAGCGGCGCGTGTCAATCACCATGCCATAGCGGAACTGGCGCTTCACGGGCGCCGCGCTAGACGCGGCCAGCGCGGGGCGCGCGCCGAGCATCTCGATGGTCGCGCCTGCGGCCATCGCTGTCGCCAGCGCGCCCGCGCCCAACCGCGTCAGCCGTTCCAAAAGCTCGCGCCGGGTCAAGGGCTCGTTGAGCAAGCCGGGCGCTTCCGGGATGGGTGCAGCTTCTTGCAGGTATTGGATCATAAGCTCCTCTCTTAACAACGGATAGGTGTTAAGCAGTTGACGACTCGGGGGGAAATATCACAACGAACGTGGCGTATAAGATCTGACTTCTATCTGGTTTTCCATCAACTGCGTAATACCTGGAGGATCAACCGCTTCATTATCGCGCGGCCCCTGCAAACATCCGAGTGACAGAAGTCCCCCTTTTGGAGGGACAAGTGTCATCGTGCCGGGGCGACTATCCGCGACTGGAAAAACGAGGTCACTGCAATCTCCGCGCGCCGCCCGAGTGCTGCGCTAACCGATGAACCGGCCGCCGTGACGGAGGTTTATGATGCTGAGGTTAGAGACGAGTTGGTTATCACTCACGTTACGCAAGGCTGTCATGGCGCGCGAAGCGAAGCCATCTCCCCGCACCTGGAAGGAGATGTCGCACCAGGCGCGTGTCGGTTGGAGGGCAGGCTTCAGCCGGACAGGTCAGCGAGCCATCACATCGGCTGAAGCCTGCCCTCCCAAGACGCCGCCGCGCGATGACATCATTGCGTAACGTGAGGTAGTAAAACCAGCGGAGCGGCATCGCCGCCAGCGCAACGCGCGCGCCCTGATTCACAGTCGCCGCACGCGCAGAACGTCTAAACGGTCATTGCGAGCCAGCGCAGTTCGCGGTGCGAAGCCATCTCCCCGTCGCAAATCAAATCGCGATGGCTTCGCCAACTGCGCTTGCGATGACCAACGGCGTCACGCTCGTCTATCTCTTATCTCTCAACCAGCGGCAAATAGAGCAGGTACTCCTGTTTCGCCACGATATAGCCGGTCTGTGCCAGCGATGCGCTGCCCGCCGCGCCGCTGATCGTGAGCGTGACCGTGTAGTCGCCCGGCGCCTCATAGACGTGAACTGGGCTGGTCACTGTGCTGGTCAGTCCATCGCCGAAGCTCCAGAGCGTGTCCGTGTAAGCGCCGGTCGAGGTATTCGTGAAGTACACGGTCAACGGCGCGAAGCCGGTCGTCGGCGCGGCGGTGAAACTTACGTCGAGCGGTATGGCGGTGCTGGTCGCGGTTGGCGTGCTGGTTGGCGTGGCGGTGCTGGTCGCCGTCGGTGTTGGCGTGCCGGTTGGCGTGGCCGTGGCCGTCGGTGTGGCGGTGCTGGTTGCCGTCGGTGTCGGCGTGCTGGTTGGCGTGGCCGTTGGAGTGGCAGTGCCGGTCGCCGTCGGTGTCGGCGTGCTGGTTGGCGTGGCCGTCGGTGTGGCAGTGCTGGTCGCCGTCGGTGTTGGCGTGTCGGTTGGCGTGGCGGTAGGGGTCGCCGTGGGCGCGCTGAGCACCTGCCAGGTCACTTGTGTGATGTGTATCTGCGGCCGCCCGTTACCCGGTTGCGGCGAAACCGAGGTGTCCTGCACCTGCACGCAAAACTTCCATGGACCGATCGTAGTGGGTGTGCCCGACAGCACCCCGTCCGCGCTCAGCGTCAGCCCCGGCGGCAGCAAGCCGTTGCAGCCCACGTCGTCGCCGTCGTAACTCCAGAGGTACGTGCCGTTCCCTCCCCACGCCGTCAGCGTGAAACTGTACGGCTGTCCTGCCGTCCCCGCCGGCAGCGTGTGGGTCAGCGGCTCGCTCATGTTGTCCGAACGGATCGCGATCCCGCGATTCAATTGCGCTAACTCCGCGGCCAGTGTGCTCAGCGTGGATTGGTAGAGCGGGTCTTTGTCCTTGCTCCGCAACTCGAACGGGTCGTCCGTCGCGTCCAGATGATAGAGCTCCTTCTCCCCCGTCGTGTATTCCACATACTTCCAGTTGTCCGGCGTGCGGATTGCCGCCCAGGTCGAGACGCTGGACTGATAGTCAAAGCCCCCCTCGAAGAGCAGGCGGTCGCGCCAGGCCGCGTTCGGGTCGTTCACCAGCGGCAGCAGGCTCATGCCGTCACTGCCGATCGGACTCACCCCGGCGATCTCGAGGATCGTCGGCGCCACATCCAGATCGAGCGCGACCATCTGCCCCACCACCGCATGGAGCGCGTTCGGATAGAGCACGATCAACGGCGCGCGCAGGGTCTCCTCATAAGGCATATATTTACCGCCGCTGGGAATCTGATGTTCGCCCCAGAACACGCCCTGATCGGAGCCGAAGATGATCACCGTGTTCTTCAGCAGGTCTTTGGCGATCAGGTCGTTCAGGATGTTGGCGACCGAGTCATCCACCGCCCGCAGGGTTCTCAACATATTGCGGTTGAGATCGTCGTCTGAAGTGGGATCCCATGTCGGCGCGATGTTCTGCCGCAGGTAGTTCGGCTTGTCGCTCAGGTCGCTCTCCCCGTAGCCCCGTCCCCGGTACAGGAAATCCGAGAAGAGGTTCTGATAGCGGATCGGCGGCGTGGCCGGGTCGTGCGGCGCATGCACCGGCAGGTAGACGAACAGCGGCGCGTCGCACTGCTGAAACTGGCAGTGCTGGTCTATGAATGTCTGCGCCTGCGCCCCCTCGAAGTCAATCAGGTACGTCCCGTCGTTTTTCAGGAAGACCGTGCCGGTGGTGGACTGTGTGTAGGTGCTGCTGCCGCTCGCCACATAGTAGAGGTTGTTCCAGTTGGTCAGCGTGATCGGCGCCATGAACGTGTCCCAGCCCGGCGGAATATAGGCGGTGTCGGCCGTGATGTCCACCCACGACGAATAGTCATTCAGGTATTTGCCGAAGATGCCGGTCTTGTAGCCGGCCTGCTGCAGCAGGGTTGCCACGCTGCTCACGTCGCTGAAACGTTGCACGCCGCCATTGGGCAGGCCGTTGCCCAGCACGTTGGTGTGGTGCGAGAAGAAGCCGCCGGCGAGGAAGCTGGCGCGCGAGGGGCAGCATTCGGGCGTGGTGACGTAGGTGTTGAGGAAGACCGTGCCGGCCGCGAGCAGCAGCTGCTCGACGGTGGGCATCGGATGGTTGGCTATCGGCTGGGCGCACAGGTCGTCGAGTTGGAAGGCCAGGCCGCACAGGCCGTCCACCCGCATGTCGTCGGCGAGGATATAGATGATGTTGAGCGGCTGCGTCGCCGTCGCGGGGCGCGCCGGCCACAGGGTATCGTGACCCGCTGAGGCACTCGCGATCCTGGGGCGGTACAGGCGATCCGGGCCGGTTGACCCGAGCGGTGCTGGCGTGGCGCGGGCGCGCGGGGCTGTCAGCGGGCGAGGCAGAGTCGAGCCGGTCGGTTGGTCTGGGGTATTCTCGTGAGCATTAACTCCACGAATCGCTATCCCATTGAGGATAACAAGGCCGGCCAATATGGTGATGAGCAGTGTAGTACGCGTGACCTGATGCCTCATTCCCCTCCCCACCAGACGCACAACCAAGCGAGCGCAGTGTACTTTCGTGATGGATGAAAAGCCGGATGGCTTGCGCGAAAGACCTTATCGGGTTGTTAGCCCCTCACCCCCTCTCCCAACCCGCGTCTTTTGCGGTTAGGAGAGGGGGTAAGGGGTAGTAGCCACCAAGCCAGCCCCAGCATAAAGCCCAGCCCGCTGTAGAGGTAGTAAAACCAGTGGAGCGGCACCGCCGCCAGCGCGAAGCGCACTCCCCGCCGCGCCGCGAAAAAGCGGTATAGCCGCCAGTTCAGCAGGTACAGCCCGATAATGCACCCCAGCGCCAGCGGCGCAGCCGAGAACACCGCCGCGTCCAGCAGGGCGTAGGCCGCCATCACACTCAATCGGTGAGATAGTTTCAGATTCAAGTCTGCTGGGAATTCGTGGTCGCGCAAGATCAACTGCGCCCACGGCGCGGCGCGATAGCGCACGTCGGAGTTGACCAGCGCGGCCAGTGTCCACCGCTTGAGGTGCGTGACCTGCAGGCGCTTGATAATCCTCGTCTGGTAGCCTTCCTTCTTGAGCCGGTAGCCGAGTTCAATGTCCTCGATGGACGGGCGGCGATAGGCGTCGCTGAAGCCTCCGAGCCGGGTGAAGACCTCGCGCCGGATGGCGCCGCACCCCGACCAGAACGAGGTCGCGGCGCCCGTCGCATCCTGATGGATGAAATGGTGAAAGAGGTTCTTGTACTGAGACAGGAAATCCGGCGCGCTGGGGCGGTCATCGTACGACCCGTAGAGCGCGGCCAACGCCGGTTCAGCGCGAAACGATTCTACGACCCGCGCCACCGCGTCAGCAGGAACCCGCACATCGGCATCTACAAAGAAGAGCAGGTCGGCCTGTGTTCGCGCCGCGGCCAGATTGCGCGCCGCGGCCGGGCCGCCGTGGAGGTGGGGCGTGCGCAGTACCTTGAAGCCGGCCCCCTGTGCCTGCCCGCGTGAATCATCGCTTGAGCCGTCATCCACGATCAAGATTTCGGCGGGGCGCGGCGACAGCGCGGCCAGCGATTGCAGACAGAGCGCAAAGTTCTCGCCCCCGTCCAGCACCGGCACGATGATGCAAACGGACGGCGAGTCGGGCGCGTTAGCCGACATACGCGGTCGCTTCAATCTCGACGAGAAATTCGGGGCGGGCCAGCGCGGCCACCACCAGAAATGTGCTGGCCGGGAACGGCTCCCGGAAGTAGCGCGCGCGCACCTCGCTGACCTTCTCGCGGAAGCGCGCGTCGGTCACGAACACGGTGATTTTCACCACGTCGTCGAAGCTCGCCTGAGCCGAGGCCAGCGCAAGTTTCATATTCTCGAAGACCTGTGCGGCCTGCGCTTCGATATCCCCCGCGCCGACAAGCCTGCCCTGCTCGTCCTGCGCGACCTGCCCGGCGAGGTACAGCGTGTCACCGCCCTTGACGACGTGCGAGTAGAGCCGCGTCTGGGCGAGGCCGGCAGGCTGAACCACTTGTTTAGGCATAGTTGATTTCTCCGTGTCCCTATCGTCAAGCAGATTTCTGCGCGTGATCGGCGGCGGCGAGCGCCGCGCCGATGATGCCCGCCTCATTCAGAAAGTGAGCGACCACCACCGGCGCGCGCGTCTTCAGGCGCGGCA
>JACQEC010000205.1 GCA_016200765.1 Chloroflexota bacterium
CCGACGCGCTGGGCGCGCAACGGCTCCCTGCTGATCCACCCGCAGGCCAATTCCGTCAGCCCGGACGAAAAGGTCTCGCGGCGCGGGCGGCTCAACCTGTACAACGCGCAGTTTGCGCGCGATCACGAGCCGATTGACAGCGCCTGCGACTGCTACACGTGCCGGCACTGTTCGCGCGCTTACCTGCACCATCTGTTTCACGCCAAAGAGTTGGTCGTCTACCGGCTGGCAACCTTGCACAACCTGCACTTTATGTCGCGCCTGATGCAGAGCATCCGCGAGGCGATTGCGCTTGGGCGTTTCCGCGAACTGAAAGCCGAGTACTGGTAGCGTTGAGCGTTACGAGTTTCGCGTTCACCCGCGTCCCCCGTAGGGGCAATCATTCACCGCCGAGGACGCAGAGTGCGCAGAGATTTCTTCTGGCGCTTTCGCAGCGTGAAGTTCCGAGTTCTCTCCGGCGTTCTCGGCGCGCTCGGCGGTGAATCTAACGCGCTAACGCACAACGCGCTCAACCCCCGCAGTTCGGGGGCATACGCATAACGCACATGGAACCTGAATCGGCGTTCGCCCGCTATGTGGCCGGGCCGGAAGAGGAATGGAATCTGGCCGAGGCCGCGCTGTTGATTGCCGCCGAGGCCTATCCGGCGCTGGACGTTGGCCGCACCCTGCAATGGTTGGAGGCGCAGGGCCGGATTTTGCGCCAGCGCCTTGCGCCGCTGTTCTCCCCGGCGCAGGTGATTGCCGCTGTCAATCGGCTTCTCTTTGATGAACTGGGTTTCCACGGCAACACGGAGAGCTACTACGACCCGCGCAACAGCCTCCTGAACGACGTGATTGAGCGGCGCACCGGTATTCCCATCACGCTGGCGCTCGTGGTGATGGACATCGGCGCGCGCGCCGGGCTGACGGTCGAGGGGGTCGGCCTGCCGGGGCATTTCATCGTGCGCGTGCGCGGCGAAGGCTGGCAGGTTCTGCTTGACCCGTTCAACCGCGGCGCGGAACTATCGCGCTACGACTGCGAGCAGTTGATGGCGCAGGCGCTGGGCCGGCCGATGCCCTTGCTCCCGCACTATCTGGAACCCGTCGCCAAGCGCGCTTTCCTCATGCGGATGCTGAACAACTTGCAGGCGGTCTACCTGCAAGACCGGCAGTGGGCGCGGGTGATGGCGACCATTGCCAACCTCTTCAGCCTGCGGCCGGAACCGAGTGCCGCGGCGGAGCTTTACCGCGTGCGCGGGTTGGTGCACTATGAGTTGGGGCGGCTCGGCGCGGCGGAGCAGGACTGGCTTCACTACTTGACGCTCGCGCCGGATGCGCCGGATGAGAGGCTCATCCGCGATAACATCGCGGCGATTCGCAGTGAACCGGCGCGCCGCAATTAGGAGCGTGCCGAGAGCGCGGAGCCCGCCGAGAAAACCATTGAAGACCTCGGCGGGCTCCGCGCTCTCGGCGGTGAATATTCCCGCCTCCCCTTAACGCGTGAACGCATAACGCATAACGGTTTTTACGGCAACAGCCGCTGGAAGACCTCATTAGAGAGCAGGCGGCCGCGCGTCGTCAGGCATACCCGCTCGCCGTCGTCCGCGACCAGCCCCCACCCCGCGCACTGCCGCAACGTGGCCCCAAACACCTCGTCAAGCGGCACGCCGAAGCGCCGGTAGAAGCGGTCGCGCGCAAGTCCCTCGTTCAGACGCAAGCCCAGTATCACCGTCTCGGCCTGCTCAAGAGATGGCCCAATCGTCTCGCCGTCCGCAACAACCGATTCGCCGCGCCTCATCTTCTCGATATACACCTGCGGCGCGAGCAGGTTCCAGAACCGCCGCCCCGCGAAGTAGGAATGCGCGCCCGGCCCCAGCCCGATGTACGGCTCGTTGAGCCAGTACGTCAGATTGTGGCGGCTGGCTAGGAGCGCCAGCCCTGAGCCTGTCGAAGGGGCCGGCCGCGCCCAGTTAGAAATCTCGTACTGGTGAAAGCCCGCGCCCGCAAGCCTTTCTACTGCCAGCAGGTACATATCGGCGGCCAGATCAGGATCGGGTTCCGGCAACAACCCCTTCTGGACGCGCTTGATGAAGGCGGTGCCCTCGTCAATGGTCAGCGCGTACAACGATAGGTGTTCGGGCGCCAGCGCGATGGCCGCATCAAGCGAGTTGCTCCACTGGGCCAGTGTCTGCGCCGGCAAGCCGTACATCAGGTCGAGGTTGAGGTTGGCGAAGCCCGCGCGCCGCGCCTGGCGGACGGCCTCGCCAATCTGGGCGGCGCTATGCTCGCGGTCGAGCATCTTGAGCAAGCCCTCGTCAAACGCTTGCGCGCCGAACGAGATGCGGTTGACGCCAGCCTCACGCAGTCCCGCCAGATAGCCCTCCGAGATGTGGCTGGGGTTCGACTCGGAGGTAATCTCAATATCATCTGTCCCGCGAAACTGCTCGCGCAGGGAGCGCATGATGCTCGCGAGGTGCGTCAGCGGCAGATGGGTTGGCGTGCCGCCCCCGAGGAAGATCGTGCCGAGCGTCCACCCGCCCGCCAGCCTCTGCGCGGTGTTGGCGACTTCCGCGCGCAGTGCGGCGGTGAACGGCTCAAAGAGCCGCTCCAACCCTTCGTAGGTGTTGAAGTGGCAGTAGCCACAGCGGGTTGAGCAGAAGGGGATGTGCAGGTAGAGGCTGAGGCGCTTCTCTGTTGACATGGACAAGCGTCAGGCCTTCCGGGCGTCCACTTCCAGCCGCATCATCGGCACGCGGACGATGCCTTGCGCGTCGGGCGGGCAGTCGGCCAAATAGCGCTCGGCCACGTCGGCAATGAACTGCGAGCGAAGGTGGGCGGGCACGCGCTGGATGTGGGCCGGCCACGCGGTTCTGATCCACCCTTCAAAACCCGCGCGCCCCTGCTGGGTCGTCTCTTTCTCGACGAGTTCGACGCGATTGACCGTCAGGCCGGCCTGCGCCAGCCAGCCGCGATATTCATCAGACCCATAAAATCCCCACGGGAACTGAAAGCCCTGAAAATATGGGTGCCACGGCTCCTGGGCGGTTAGCGCATCCGCAATCGCCACCAACGGCGCGATGTTGCCTTTGCCGCCGAACTGCATCAGCACGCGCCCCGCCGGCTTGAGACTGCGGGCGATGCCGGTCAGAACAGGCCGGTGGTCACTGATCCAGTGCAAGGCGGCGAATGAAACGATCAGGTCGAACTCGTCGCGGAAGGTCAGCCGCGCGGCGTCCATCACGCGAAAGGCGAGGGTTGCCCCCGTAGGGGCAGGTCTTGCGCTTTCGCGGCGTGAAGTTCCGATACCTGCCCTGCCCGCCCGTGCGAAGGCGGTTCGGGGGTGGAGGTGATCATGAGCGTTGCCGTTGGCATAAGCGATCATCTCGCGGGAGATGTCAACGCCGAGGATAGAACCGGCCGGCAGGCGGCGCGCAATCTGGGCCGTGATCTTGCCGTCGCCACAGCCGATGTCCAACACGCGCTCGTCGCCCCGCAGGGCGAGATCGCGCATGAAATCGGCGGCGAGTTGCGCCTGCCCCCGACTAGATCGGGGGCCTGCATCGCGGAGTTCCGGTGGTAATCCGCCGCGTCCCATTGGAGCGTCGTTTCAGGCTTGGTGTTCTGCAATGTGCACCCTGCGCCCCTCTCGGTCGGATAGGAGCGCGGCCTCAATCACCTGCTGTGCCTTCCAGCCATCGTAAAACGAAGGCGAGATTGCCCGGTCTTCAAGGATGGCATCTATGAACAGCCGATCTCCGGCGGCTTCGGTGCGGAAGACGTCGTACGGATGCTGGCGGCTCGCGGGCAAGAAACGCTCCGGCACCGGCAGGTGTGTAAAGTGGTCTTCGTCGTGGCGGATGCCGTGAATCTCGGAGCCGGTGGCTGACCCGTAGGATGCTTCGAGCGTGCCCAGCGCCCCATCAAAGGTGGCGGTCTGTTTTTGCCCCTGCGCGCCGCGATGTTGCACGGCGTTGACGTGTATCATTCCCTGCGCGCCGCTCGCGAAGCGCAGACCGAGCAGGGCGGAGTCGTTGGCGGGCATCGCAGGCGCTTCGACAAGCTCAGCACGCGGCGCGGCGTGCTCGACCAGTGTCGCCAGTTGCGCGCTGACCTCGCCGACCTCGCCCACCAGCCAGCGTGCCAGATCAATCATGTGCGAGCCGAGGTCGCCGAGGATGCCGTTCGCGCGCCGCCCGTCAAAGCGCCAGGCGTAGCGCCCATCACGGCCATAGCCGCCGGTTTGGGTCAGGTGGCAATGGAAAACGCGCCCGATATAATCTTCGCCGATGAGCGATTGCAGATAGCGGAAATGGGGAATCCAGCGCCACGTGAAATAGGTCATGTGCTTGACGCGCGCCTGCTCGGCCTTCTCAAACATCTGCCGCGCCTGCTCCGCGCTCGAGGCAAGCGGCTTCTCGCAGACCACGTGCAGGCCGGCGGCAAGAGCGTCCATCACGATCGGGTAGTGCCAATCGTCCGGCACCGACACCACCAGCGCGTCGAGCGCGCCTTTCTCGATCATCTCGCGGTGGTCGGTGAATACGCCCTCAATCCCGTATTTGGCCGCCAGCGCTTCGGCGTGGGGCCGCTGGCGCGCGCAGATGGCAACCACGTCGGCGCGGGGGTGACTTTTCAGACTGGGCAGGTGCATAGCATCGGCCCACCAACTCGCCCCGGCGACGCCAACCCGCACGCGCTCAAGCATGGGCGGCGGTCTGTTTGCTAAGAACCTCGGCCATCTTAACAATCTCTTGGGAGAAGGGGTGGCGCGGCTGTTCGATCATCAGGGGCACGCCCCGGTTGACGCTGTGCGCGAGCGGCCGCCCGACGCTGATGAGGCGGAATTCGATAGGCCGGTGCAGTGCGCGCTCAATCGCGGCGGGTTCGATGCCCACATTGGAGTTCGAGCGGTTCAACACGACGTGGATTTTTTCCGGCGCGATGTCCAGCTTGGCCGCCAGTTCCAGAAAGTGGCCCGAGTTCAGGACAACACCCAGTTCCGGCATGGTGACCAACACAATCTCGTTAGCCTGCTCCAGCGCGACGAGCGTGCGGTCGTCGTAACTGGCCTGACAGTCCACCACAATCAGATCGTACATGCCGACCAGAAACGCCAGCAACCGGCGCACGTGATCGGCGCTGATGTTGTCGGCTTCTTCGGGATGGAACGGGCTGAGCAGCACGCGTATCCCCGACGAATGGGCGGTCAACACGCTTTCGATATCGTCGGGCTCAAGTTCGTTGATGCGCGGCAGCAGATCAAGAATGGTGCGCACCGCCGGCAGGTTGAGGTGCACGCCGACACTGCCGAAGTAGAAATTGGCATCCCACAAGAGCACGCGCGCCTGGGTCTGCTGGTGGAGCGCCACCGCCAGATTCACGGCGAGCGTGGTCTTGCCGATGCCGCCGCGCGCGCCAAACACGGCGATGACCTGCCCGCGCTTGGGCGCCGACAGCGCGAGCGGCGCGCCGGTGCCTTTGCGCGCGAGCAGGCCCTTGATCCGGTACACCAGTTCTGTCGGCTGGAACGGTTTGGTCAGGTAGTCGTCGGCGCCCGCCTCGAAACCGGCAATCTTGTCGTTGATGTCGCCGCGCGCGGTGAGCATCAAGATGGGCATGGTGCGAGTTGACGCATACTTGCGGAGGAGGCGCGAGAGGCCGAAGCCGTCCATTTCGGGCAGGATCACATCCACGACGGCGAGGTCGGGCGTCTGGCGCTGGACCAGCGCGTAAGCCTCTTCGGCCGACGGGGCGGTGACGATCTCGTAGCCTTCCGCGGAGAGGATAACCCGCAGGAGTTCGCGGATGGCCGGGTCGTCGTCAACAATCAGACAGCGTAACTTTGTGGTTGGACTCATAGGCTATCTTCAATATCAGACTGTGGAAAGGATGGTTGTCTAAGGCCCCCGGTCGGCCAAAACCGTTGAGCGTTCCGCGTTCATGCGTTCATGCGCTCACGCGCCAACGCGCCAACGGTTTTGGTTGGCCGTGGCTTCACCCTGCTCCCGCCGTCAAATCCGCCCCCCAATGAAAAGCGCAAGTTCACAACTCCATCTCCCCCTGCTTCGCGCCGCCCTGCTCCGCTCGCGCCGCCCGCTTGAACGTCTGCTCCGTGCGCGGCAACTGCACCTTCGCCCCATGCAGTAACTCCTCAATCGTCAAAATCTGTATCTTCGGGTAGTCGCCCCAGTTCTGCGAGTGATACGTCCCGGCCTTCACCGCCTCC
>JACQEC010000213.1 GCA_016200765.1 Chloroflexota bacterium
CTCGACTGACGAGTTCGGCTGGGTGCAGATTGACGACGCCTACTCGACCGGCTCCAGCATCATGCCGCAGAAGAAAAACCCCGACTCGCTCGAATTAGTCCGCGGCAAAACCGGCCGGGTCGTCGGCGCGCTGGTCGGCCTCCTCACGGTATTAAAAGGCACGCCGTCCACCTTCGACAAGGACTATCAAGAGGACAAAGAGGGCCTCTTCGACACGATTGACACCCTCGCGATGACCCTGCCCATCACGGCCGCCGTCATCCGCTCGCTGACCATCCGCCCCGAGCGCATGGCCGCTTCGCTCGACGACTCGATGCTGGCGACTGACCTCGCCGATTATCTCGTGCGCAGGGGTCTGCCCTTCCGCGAAGCGCACGGCGTCATCGGGCGCATGGTGCGCCACTCTCTTGAGCAACACAAACCCCTGCGCGCCTACACGCTGGAGGAACTGCGCGCCTTCTCCGATCGTTTTGCCGCCGACGCGCATGAGGTTTTCGACTTCCGCCGATCAGTCGAACGGCGCAGCGTCACGGGCGGCACGGCCCCGGCCGCCGTGCACGCGCAGATCGCCCTTGCCGAAAAACTGTTGGCTGGCCTTGCGCCCCCGCATGAAGGGTAGTAAAATCCGGTAATGTCGTCACCCTTTTCAGAGAAGGAGTCTCGGAAAAACTATAAGCATGAGCAACAACAGCCAGCCACCACAAGATGAAATCAAGCGCGTTTTGGTCGTTATGGCGCACCCCGACGACCCGGAATTCGGCACCGGCGGTACGACCGCCAAGTGGGCGCGCGAGGGCAAAGAGATCGCTTACGTGATCGTCACCGACGGCAGTAAAGGCAGTGATGACCCCGAGATGACGTGGGAAAAACTGGTGCCCCTGCGGCAAGTGGAACAGCGCGCCGCGGCGCAGGTGCTGGGGGTCAAGGAAGTCTTTTTCCTGACGCATCGCGACGGCGAATTGATGCCCGACCTGAACGTGCGGCGCGACATCTGCCGCGAGATTCGCCGCTGGAAGCCCGATGTGGTCTTCACCCATGACCCGACAACGCGCTACGGCTTCCCCGGTTTCGTCAATCACGCCGACCACCGCGCGACCGGCAACGCCACGCTCGACGCGGTCTTTCCCGCCGCCGGTAACCGCCTCTACTTTCCTGAATTGTTAGCGATGGGTTTTGAGCCGCACAAGGTCAGGCAAATCTTGTTGACCGGCAACCCCAACCCCGACTTTTTCGTGGACATCACCGATTCGATTGAAGTGAAGGTTGAGTCCTTGCGCGAGCACAAAAGCCAGATCAAGGACGTAGACGGGCTGGCGAAGCGCCTGATGGAACGCCACCAGAAAATCGGCGAGGCGCACAACATGAAGTATGCCGAAGGCTTCAAGTCATTAAAAATGGGATAGACTGATGAGCACTCCGGAAAGCCAACCGCTATCGAGCGTCGAGGCCTATCGCGCCGAACTGCACGAGAAGGAAGAGCAACTGCGTAAACTGGTGCGCCAGCTTGACAGCATTGCCCGCACCGAGTTCCGCGACCGCGCCGCCCGTCTGAAGCAGATGCGCGACCAGCGCAGCAAGCTGGAAACGGAAATAGACGGCTTGCGGGCGAAGATAAAGGAATTGGAATGATGGGTTCCGCGCCGCGTGTCGCAGACCGCGTACAACACTTCACCGAGTCGGTCATCCGCGAGATGACGCGGCTGAATAATCTTTACGACAGCATCAACCTCTCGCAAGGCTTCCCTGATTTTCCCGCGCCGGCAGAAATCAAGGAAGCCGCCATCAAGGCGATCCGCGACGACATCAACCAATACGCCGTGACCTGGGGCGCGCCCAATCTGCGCCGCAATCTGGCGGAGAAGTATCGCTGGTTCAACGGCATGGACGTTGACCCCGATAAGCATATCACCGTCACCTGCGGCGCGACCGAAGCGATGATCTCGGCTATGCTCGCCACCCTCAACCCCGGCGACAAGTTCATCGTCCTGCAGCCGTTCTACGAGAACTATTGGCCGGACGGCATGATCTCCGGCGCCGAGCCGATCTTCGTCTCCCTGCACGCCCCCGACTTCCGCTGGGATGAGGCGGAGATGCGCGCGGCGTTTGCCAGAGGCGCGCGAGCCATTATCATCAACAACCCTAATAACCCAACCGGCCGCGTCTTTACGCGCGCCGAGCTTCAATTCCTCGCCGGCCTATGCATTGAGTATAACGCGCTGGCCTTCACCGACGAGATCTACGAACATATTCTCTACGATGGCCGCCAGCACATCTCGCTGGCGACCCTGCCCGGCATGGCCGACCGGACCATTACCATCAGCGGCTTCTCGAAGACGTACTCCGTCACCGGCTGGCGCATCGGATACTGCATCGCTACCGAGGAGATCAGCAAAGCCATCCGCAAGGTCCACGACTTCCTGACCGTCGGCGCGCCGGCGCCCCTGCAAGAAGCAGGCGCGGTCGCCTTGAAATTCCCGCGCGCCTATTACGATCAGTTGCGCGTGGACTACACACGCCGCCGCAGCCTGTGCTTGAGCGCCCTGCGGGACGCCGGTTTTGCCTTCGAGCCGGTCGAGGGCGCCTACTACGTTATGACAGACTTCTCCAACTTCGGCATGGATCATGACGTTGAGTTCGCACATTATCTCGTCAAGGAGATCGGCGTCGCCAGCGTGCCCGGCAGCAGCTTCTACATGCCGCCCGATCTGGGCCGGCATCAGGTGCGCTTCTGCTTCTGCAAGCGAGACGAGACGCTGATTGCCGCCGGAGAGCGGTTGACGCAGCTCAAGCGCACCCGCTAGGCAGACCCCAGCCAGCGGCTAAGCCATAAAACCACAAAGGGCACACTCAAAAGTGAGTGTGCCCTTTGTGTTTAGTTCTCGCTCACGCTGACGCCACTGACGACTAGGTAACTGCGCGGGTGGGGCCGCCAGCCCGCCACCCGCTTGCCCACGCCGTACAGGTTTTGGGTGTTCCACAAGTATATCGCCAGTGGGTCTTCATTCAGCACCTTGCTCAACTGCGCGTATATCTGCGCGCGCTTCGTCTGGTCGAGCGTGGCCGCGCCCTCGGCAATCACGCTCCAGCGCGCGGCGACCATGGGCGAGCTCAACTTCTTTCCCCAATTATCATTGAAAATGCCCAGTTCCAGCCGCCTGACCGTTGCCCGTACATTGAGCTTCCCCAATTCCCCCGCTACCGCTTCCGTCGTCAGCGTCTTATCGCTAGTAGTGGCGTCAATAACCACATCAAAGCCATTGGTATAGCCCGCCTCGGCCAATAACGCTTTCGCCTTCACCAGATCGTATAGGTACGGTTTCACGCCGGAATCATATCCGAGAGAAAGCGGGCCGATGGGGCTGGCGATGCGGCGGGCGTAACCCAGCAGCACGTTCTGGATAATGCCGTCCACGTTGACGCCATAATTGAGCGCCTGGCGCACGCGCTTGTCGGCCAGCGGCGTGCCGGGCGCATCGCTGGCCAGAAAGATGAACGCCTCTTGCGGCACATCCTTTACGGCGATGCCGAAGCCCGCATCTTTCACGTCCTTGACCTGATCGGGTGGCACGTCCTGAATCAGGTCGGCGCGTCCGGTACGCAGTTCGGCGATTCGCGTGGATGACTCCGGCACCGGACGAAAGACGACCGTCTGCACCTGTGGTTTGCCCTTAAACGACCCGCTCCAATAGTTGGCGTTGGCCTCCAGCGTGATATGGTCGTCCTTCACCCACTCGACAAACTTGAACGGCCCGCTGCCGACCGGCTTGCGCGCGAACTCGGCATCGCCGACGGCCTGAATGTACTTCGGCGGCACGATGGCGAGCTGCGCGCTGAGGTTATCCAGAATGGCTGCATCGGTCTTGTCGAGGATGAACCGCACGGTCTGTGGGTCCACTATGCGCACTTCCTGTATCGCCTTGAAGTTGCTCCGAAACGCGCTTTTCAAGTCGGCGTTCTGGATGCGCTCCACCGAATACTTGACCGCTTCAGCGGTGAACGGCTCGCCATTGTGAAAATTCACACCCTGCCGCAGCCGGAACTCAATGGTTTTCTCGTCAACCACCTTCCACGACTCGGCCAGGCCGGGCACCAGGTTGCCGTCAAAGTCCCGTTCAATCAAATGGTCGAAGAGCGCCTTCATCACCGATTCGCCTGCCACCTGATTCACCTGGTAGGGGTCCATGCTCTGCGCGTCAACAGTTTGCGCCACCACGAGCCTGCCGCGCGGCGCGCTTGCGCCCACGCTCGTGGGCGTCACGGGCGGCGCAGTTGTACCACATGCAACCAACAACCAGATTGCCAGAAACGAATACGCCAGTATTTTTCTCATTGCACCCTCCGTCGCCAAAGCCGTACCGTCATGGTTGCGCATACAATTCTGCGTAGGCGCGCAGCGGGCTGTCGAGTGGGATCAATTCGAGGTACGCATCGAAATCGGCGATCGCTTGCGCGTCCATTTCGAGCGAGCGCAGCGCCAGCGCGCGCGCGTAGTGTGCATCCGCTACCCATTCGCGCGGGTAGGCGCCTGCGCCGTTGAGGAAGCGCGTGTAATCGCTAATGGCGGCATCAAACTCACCGCGCACGTGATAGACACGCCCGCGCAGGTAGTAGCCGGCGGCGTAATGGGCATCGGCCGTTATCGCCGCCGTGAGTTGCTCGATGGCTTGCTCCCGATCGCCCAGCGCATACGCCCTCATCCCGTTGGCGATCAACGCTAAGACCGGCGGATCCGGCCACGGCGTGGGCAGGTCTCGTAGCTGCCGGTATGCGAACGGTATCAGACGGCGCTCTAGCTGGACAGCGCGGGTGTAGTCGGCGAAGGTCTCCGTCGCCGGTGCCCCCTGTTCAACGCGGGCCCGCGCGCGTCCAAAGTACGCCGCGCCCATTTCGGGATTGGCCGCGATGGCCCGCGTGAAATCGTCCAACGCCAGTTTCGGGTCTGCGCCGAGCCTCTGCAGGGCCAGGGCGCGGTAAAAATAGAGGCTGTCCAATCCTGCTGTCGTAGCCGAACCGTCGGCCTCAGCGGCGTCAAACGCGAGGCGCGCTTCGCCGGGGTCTTCCTGTGTTGCCCACAGCAGCCCGGCGACAAACGACGTCAGAAAATTGATGCCGCCGGGCAGCCCTTCGCGCAGCACAATAGCGGCGTCGCTGGCGATTGCGTCGTCCACCGCATCCGTTTCGCCCGGCACGGCCACAACGTCCGCATGAACCTCACGCTCATCGTACCAGCCCCAAATGACCAGCGCCGCCCCGTGCCGCGCTCCCAACGTGCGGGCCGTCACGCGATCTCCAACCGAAGCGCTGCTCACGTCAATCGCCTCCAGTCGCACGTGGGTCAGCGAGCTTTGCTCGATCTCGGCGTCCAGCCGCGTCTGCAAGCGCCGCGTGAAGTTGTCGTTCGAGCCACCGCGGTTGTCGAACCGAGCGAGCAAGACCAACGTTTCTCCGGTGCGCGCGGGTGTGGCGGCGATCCCTTGCCCGGCGCGGTAATCCTCACCTATCTGGAACGCCAGCCATGCAATAGTCGCGACTCCTGCGATGCCAATCAGCGGGTAACGAAAGCGCAGTCGGTGCTGTGGAAGGCACAGCAGGAAAGCGCACCCGTAGAGATAGGCAGTGGCGAGGAAGAGGTACGAAGCGAGATGACTGCCCTGCCACCACGCCGCAACCGACAGCGCAGCCCATATCATTCCGGCGTAAGGCGACAGTCGTTCTAACCCTTTGACCAACGAGCGCCAGTAGCCGTCGGACGCCTCTGTTTTCACATGATTACCCACGTTGCCCGCCAACGCACCCGCACCCTAAGCTGGCCGCACGGCCGCTCGCGCCGTGTGGCCGCGCCACCAGAGCACCGCCCCCGGCGCCGATGAGATGGCCGTCACCACTTGCATCATCAGCCCCATCGCAAATGCATGGCCCACCGACGTCGTCTGCCCCAAGGTCGCGTACAGGTACACAAATGCCCCTTGATTGACCCCTAATCCACCCATAGACGGTATGAGGAGCGGCGCAAAGACCACCAGCGCGTTGAACAGGAAGATATACTCCAAACCCACGCCCGCATGAACGGCAAGGCTCACAAACCAGTTCACGAGGTGCGTCACCACCATCGAGGCTGTCGCCAGCCCGTAGCCGATGAACAGTACGCGAGCGTTACGGCGATAGGGCACGAGAGCCTCGGATAGGCGCACCACCGTCGGCAACAGCACATTGAGAAACCGCCCGTGAAAAGCCCATTCGATCAGGTGGCGCAGACGGCGGCTAAAGACCGAAGCAAACACGAGGACGACGCCTGCCGCCACAGTGCAGGTCGCGATGCTGAACGGCATCAGGTCGCGCCGCCCAAACACCGTCACGATGACCACGCTCATCAGCGCGCCGTTGACAATGAACGACAGCAGACCCACCATCCGGTCCACCAGCACCGCGATGGCGATCTCGTGGGCCTGTGCCGCATCGCGCGCAAGGCCGTAGCCGCGCACGACATCCTGACCCACGATCGGCAGAAAGTTATTAAAGAACAGCCCGATGTAATAGTGGGTCAACAGCAAGCGGTACGGCAGACGGATGCCCTGTGCGTGCAGCATCACATTCCACTTCTGAACGCTGAAGACGACCGAGCCGAACCAGAGGAGGATAGCCGCCGCCAGATAGCGATAATCAGCCTCCGCCGCGATGCCCGCCACGCGGTCCGGGCCGACATTCCAGATCAGAGCGGCGAGCAGGACAACGCTGATGGCAACTTTGAGAACGGCAAAGAGCGCGTTCCTCATGACGCGGGGCAGCGGCCTAGCCGCTCAGCCGCTTGAGGTCGGCGTCAACCTTCTTGGTGGTCGTGGCGATTTCCCAGATTTCGTGCTTGCGACCACGGAAGTAGTAGTCCCAGTTGCCGAGGATGCGTGCGTAGAATTCAATCGAAGCCAGCAGACACAGCCCGCCCAGCAGGCGGACGGCGCCCCATACCTCTTCAAGCGCCAGCCGCAGAACACGGCCCGTATGCAAAGACGATACGCGATAGCCATACTTGTGCCGCAGGTGCAGGTGTCCGGCGTGATTGCGCCTCCGCTGGCGAATCAGGTCGCTCATGGTGGTCGGCCCCATGCTGAAAACAATCGCGTCGGCGGCGTAGCGCACCTCCAACCCGCGCCGGATCACAATCGCTTCGAGAAACGCTTCGTCCATCGAGACGTCCGGCGGGATGGCGTCGAGCACCTTGCGAAAGGCGATCAGCTCGCCCAGCCGGGGAATCTCCATACAGAGCTCGTGCTCGAGCTTCAGCCGCAGGTGCGAAAAGTAGCCGATGATGTGCTCTGAGGTGTTAGCCGCAACTTTCTGCGCGCCGGTCATGCCAATCCGTGGATCGCTCAGGGGCCGGACGAGTTTCTCGATGCTGTCGGGGCGCGGCAGGGTGTCTGCGCTCTCCAGCACGCAGATGTCCTCACGGGCATGCCGCAGGAAGACATTGATGGCCGAGGTCTTGCCTTCGCGCTTTTCCTGCACGTGCAGCGAGATGCGCGGATCCGTCTTGGCCGCCTCACGCACAATCTCGACCGTGCGGTCGGTGCAGCCGCTAGCCACCACGATAATCTCGCTGATGTGAACGCGGATGAGCTCCTGTTCCCGAATCGCGGCCAGCACCTGGCCGATATTCTGTTCTTCGTTGTGGGCTGTGATACCCACACTACAGCGAATGATATTGTCAGGCATAGCGCGATTATACCATACGCCTATCGTCAAATGAGGTTCCCTACGGTTCGATGGCGAGCAGCACGCTCATCAATCGCTCGTGGTCGTTCTTCAGCAGACCCGCAACCTCTTTGCCCGCGCGCTCCAGCCAGATCTGATCTTCCCCCCGCACCCGGTAGGCTTCGGCGATGTGCGCCGCCAACAATTGGTCACCTGAGAGCTCCCCCGGCATGTTGAGGAGTAATCGGAAATACATCAACTGGTCGCTGAAGCGCCGCAGCGTCTCGTGGGTGCAGGCATGGATCGAGTAATGCAGGGGCGGCGGCTGCGCGGGCAGGCGCTGCCACATCCGGCGGCCATCCGTCCAGCCGGCGAGCACCGCCACGAACTCCGTGCGCAGAACGCGGGCCAGCTCCGGGTGCTGGCGGTAAACGGCTTCATCGCTCGCCTCGCTCGTTCCGCGCCGCACCGCCCTGCGCCCCGGATCCAGCCCGCCTGTCCGCCCGAAGGCGACGACCGCGTAAATCGTGCAGGCATCGCTCACCTGCACCTCGCACAGCGAGCCGAGCGGCGGCGGCTGGTTCAGCTTCTCGCTCTCCGCGACGAGGCTGACACTGCTGGTTTCGATGATTTCGCCGATGCGCGTCATATCTGGCGTGGTGTGCCGGCCAATTTTTTGCGCCACGTGGCCCCAAGGCTAAACACGTGCGTCCACACAGGGCCGATATGGCCGTGCCACGTGGCACGGCTCAAATTCTCGCGGAATGACGCCGCATCGGTGAACGGCTCAATCTCGATGGTGGCGATGCCAATCTCAAATGGGATATGCGCGTCACTGCCAGCCACCGCTACTTTCCCGATCTGTTTCGCGAACTGCTCCGCCTGTCTGTTTTCACCCTGCATGATGACCCGTGCGTTGAGCACTTCGATCATGTCCACCTGCTCCGCGATCCGGTGTAGCGCGTCGCGCTTGATGACCGAGTGGCGCAGTGAATCAAACGGGTGTGGGATATTGACCAGCCCTCCCTGCCCGCGGATGCGCGCGATTGTTTCTTCAGGTGTAAGGCCCGGCGGAATCCACTCGCTTAGAAAGTAGCCGATAATCTCGCCTTCGCGGGTTCTGATCTCTTCACCGATAATCACCGGAAACGGCGCGCGACGGGCCAGTTCAAACGCGCCGTCAATCTTGTTGTGATCTGTGATCGCCAGCGCGCCCAACCCGCGCTCCTGCACACGCCGGATGATCGCATCATACGACATCAGGCTGTCTTTCGATACGAGCGTATGACAATGGAGCTCAACCCTCATGGCTGCGCCTTCAACGCGCCGTTCAGCGGCATCAGTTCCGCACCGCCAAAGAACCGTTTGCGAAAGACGAACAGCGCCACCAACCCAAGCGTCACACCAAACCAAAGCGTACAGAGGCGTATCAGCAGGGTTGCCAGCACCGACAGGTCCTTCGGCAAGCCGACCAACAGGACGAGCAGTCCGCCGAGGCTGGCCTCGGACGCGCCCAGTCCTCCCGGCAGAGCCGAGACCGCGCCGATCAGAGTGGAAAAGCAGAAGATGAACGTGATCTGCAATAATAGCGTCAAACTGCCCGGCACACCCAAACCGATCAACACCAAGTACATCGCGACGCACTCACCCGACCACGAGACGATGCCGATCAGGATCGCCAGCAGGAGATTGCGCCAGCGGAATAGTTGGTATGAGCTCGTGTAGAGATCGTGCAGCGAATGTGAAAAGCGCGAGAGGACGGGCAGGCGCTCACCCAGTGTGATCAGCCTCAGCGACAGCGCGCGCGACTGAACAACCAACACCCCCCCAACCATACCGGCCAGTAGCACGGCCAGCAACGGCCAGGCGGCCTGATAGAATGACAGGCCGGCTACCGACAAGAAAATCATCGCCATGCCGTCGGTCATGCGCTCGGCGAGAATGATCGGCGCGGAGCGGGCCATCGGCACGCCGTCAGTGACGCGCAGCATATACGATTTGACGAACTCGCCCAGTTTCGCCGGTGTCATGACCATGCTCATAGACGAGGCGAAAATAGACTGGCTGCGCCCCCAGGGAATGTCAACGCCGATCAGCCGCAGATACCACTGCCATTTGATGAACCGCAGGCTGTAATTAAACAGGCTCAGCCCCAGCACCAGCGGCAAGTACCCCCATTGGAAGGAGTCGAGCGCAGCCAGCGTCTGCGGCAGGTCGGCCAGAAACGCGAGTACGGCGAGGACGACCAAACCAAAGATGAACGAAACGATCAGCTTTCGCTTGAGATCAGGCCAAGACATGGGCGGGCATCATCCCCAACAAAAAATAACCACCAGAGCACAACAGCACGCGCACGGCTATCATGCTTGGTGGTTAATTCTTAGCGCATCAGTTCAGGGCATTCGGTTTCCAGCGCGGGCTTGAGCTCAACCAGCGCATCCTGAAACGCCTCGATGGCGTGCGTGATGTCAGACTCGCTCATGACGGTCGAGGTGCAGAGCATCGTGCCGTGCGACTGCAAGATGCCGCGGTTGATGAGCGCGAGGTGAAGCGCATCTTTGAGTTCAGGCCGGACGCTGTTCGCGCCAAGGTGGTTCGTCACGGGCTGGGCCGTCAGGTGAATACCCACCAGC
>JACQEC010000214.1 GCA_016200765.1 Chloroflexota bacterium
CAGTCTCCGAGCCTGTTTCACATCCTACCGCACCTTCGCCGATGGTCCCGTGGTACAGCCCTTCCCCGAAAGCGATCCCGCTAATATCGCTTTCGCCTTGGGCTGCCCCTACTTCAGTTTCTACACGTTAAAGCGCTTGACAAATCGCCAACTTGAGCAGACCTTTGTGAGCTTTGACCTGATTATCGTAGAAGTCAATCTGTCGGCTATTGAGCTCTCGCGACGCATTATCGAAGCCTGTCATGGACGCGCGGCAACCTATAGTGAAGGACACATCGGCGATTATCAGTCACTATCCCCCACCGATCAGGTCTCCTTTCTGAAGACGCTCAACGAAGCGTGCATGAACTTTGTCTACTGGGAACGATACGTCCCCTTCTATCAATCGTTGACCTCAAAGCCAGTGGAGTATTTGCCCTACCCCTATATGTTGGAACTGGCACAGGCGCGCGCCATACCGATCAAGGAAAGGCCCGCATTGGCCGCCATACCGACCGGCCTGGCTGGCGGCACCCGCAACGGCCTAGCGTCTCTGGCTGTGGCCAAGCGCTTGCAGTCGGAAGGATTGATCGCCCACACCGCCTGCTGGCTCGAGGGCGACAGCTTCGATGAAGATAGGCAAGCCGTCGGATACTTCATGCACGGCACGCCTCCACCGCTGGGGACAAAGCAAGTTCGCTTCCACTGGCGAAAATGGCTGCTTGAGCATCGTGTTGACTACCGGTCTCTGCTCTGGCTGAAAGGGCGATTACAATCATCGCATAACCAACCGCACGGCGCTGATATGAGCCAACTGCACGGCACCACGTTCTACCGCCGGGGTGGGTGGCTGAGTTTTATCGGGCGGCTAGCGGCTTCGCGCGTGGTCATAGATCTCAACAACCGCGAAACCGTCGGTCGCCTGGCGCTGGACTGCGCGGCGCTAAAGATTGCCTGCATTGCAGCGAATCGGTCCGACATGCAGACACGTTTATTTCCGCGCACCAGCCTAGCGGACAGCTGGGATGTTGACGAGGCGTTCCAAATAGCCAAGCGGTGTCTTGGCGACGACGAATTCTATTATCAGGTCGTATCGTATGCCGCCGAGGCGGCCCAGCAATTCGACGCGCCGGCTTTTCGGCGGCGGTTTGAGGACATCATAGCGCGCCATCCCGAGATTATCCCGCGCGAACCCCATCGCGCTCGGCCATGATGAACGCATGAGTTTGGCAACCCGCTCTGCTCGTGGCGCCGCTGTATTGAGCCTGTCCACATTTTTGAATATTGGGCTCGGGTTTTTCGGCGGGATCATCTTGGCGCGCCTGCTCGCCCCCGATGATTTTGGCACGTTCGCCTTGGCGCTGTCGTTATATGCTTTGTTCGACGTGCGTTCAAAGCTACAGTTAGAGCAGAAGTTCCTCCGCGACCGGGAGAATCCGCTCGCTCAATTCCTGACATTCTTCTCGCTGAACCTGTCACTGAGCGGCGCGTCGCTGATCCTGGCGATACTGGCGGCCCTCGTCGCCGTTGCGCTGCAGCGAGCAGACCTCGCCGGATGCCTCGTCATCGTCGGGCTGGTCAATGTCGCCGATTCGGCCTCTGCGTCGGTGCGGCTCTCGATTGAAAAGGAAATCGCGTTTGGGCGCGTCGCGCTGATTCAAAGCCTGAGTAGTCTTGTGCAGTTTACCACCACGGCCGCCGGAGCGATCGTCGGCCTCGGCCTCTGGAGCTTGCCCTGGGGACTCGCGGCAGGGACGCTCGTCAGCTTGGTTATATTCCTGCGTATTGCTCCTCACCGCCCCAGATTCGGGCTGAACCCGCCCCTCGCACGGGGCTTTCTCGCCTACGGCGCGCGCTACGGGTTGGTCTTTACCACGGCGACAACCATCTTGACGCAGTGCGACAACCTGATCGTGGCGCTGTTTGGCGGCACCGGGGCGCTGGGATTCTATGACCGCGCCTATCGCACCGCGCTCTGGCCTACGGTTCTCATCTCGACGGCCATAGCGCGGATCTCGCTCCCGACCTACGCGAAACTTCAAGACGATCAGGCCCGGTTTAGCAAAGCGGTCTCTCTTGTTCTCTGGGTCGTGATGACCTGCGCAACCCCAATCGCCATCATATTTGTCGTGACCGCGCCTGATCTGGTGCCTGCGCTCTATGGCGCGCAGTGGACGCCCAGTATTCCTATCCTTCAGGCGCTGGCGGCTTTTGCCCTGTTTCGCACGTTATGGGAAGATACGGTATCACTGCTTGTGGCGACGGGCCGGTCTGGTCTGCTGGCAAGGCTCGCGATGGGGCAGGCAGTCATCCTTATACTGATCGCGATCCCGCTGACCTATGCGCTCGGTCCTCTTGGGACAGCCATTAGCGTTGGGCTGGTGTTCTTGATACCTGCGATATTCTTGTTCTTGGCCGTGCGTGTTTGGCTCAACGTGAATCTCGGTGAAGCCGTCTTCGTGCCCATTCTCAACAATCTCCTCATGCTCGCGCTATACCTCGTCATACGACCTCAGCTGCCGCTCGATCAAGGCGTGGCCACGTGGCTGCGGTGGGGCATAGAGGCCGCGTTGGCGGTTGGGCTGTATGCGCTGGTCAGCCTGGCCATAAGCCGCCAGACGATCATCGGTCGCGCCCGTTACATCATCCAGCTCGCTCGTGGTTAGTTCTCAACCGTTGTATCATTCCGAACATCGTAAAGCCCATGCGCGTCCTGCTCATCGCCCGTTATTTGCAAATGGTCAATCACCGCAAGGTAATGGCCCTCGCCGCCGCGCCCGGGCTCGAACTGTGGCATTTGGCTCCGCGACAGTGGACCGATGGCCTGCGGACATACCATCAGGAACTGTCCAGTGGGCAGGGCTACCATCTCATCATCTCGCACACCCTCTTACACCACGACATCCACCGCTTCATCTACTGGCCTCTTTCGCTTCATCTGGGTATAATCAAGCCCGACATCATCCACATCGAGGAAGAACCCGACAGCCTGGCCGTGTTGCAAACCGTTGTGGCGAGACGCCTTTGGGCGCCGTCGGCTAAACTGGTGCTGTTTACGTGGCAAAACATCCGGCGTGCTCGCAGTTTTGCCGTGGAACGGCTGGCGCGCATCGTATTGCAGGGAGTGGACCACGCGATTGCCGGTAACTGCGAAGCGGGCGATGTGTTGCGCCAACAAGGATACGCCGGGCCGGTCAGCATCCTGCCCCAACTCGGCGTGGACACGACGACATTCAAACCGGTACACGGCGGGTCACGGCGTCACACGCTCGGACTTGATGGGCCGGTCATCGGCTATGTCGGGCGCTTTGTGCCGGAAAAAGGATTGGACGTTTTGGTTAGGGCGGTGGCGCCGCTTACGAACACCCGCCTGCTCTTGATCGGGCGCGGTCCGTCGCAAACCGATATTGAAGCCCTCGCGCGCTCGCTGGGTATGGCTGACCGGATGGTGATCGTGCCGGGCGTTCCCCATGACGAAGTGGCCGAGCATCTCAACTGTATGGATGTCTTCGTATTGCCTTCGCTCACAACGCCTCGCTGGAAGGAGCAATTCGGCCATGTGCTCATTGAGGCGATGGCGTGCGGCGTTCCCGTCGTGGGCTCATCGTCTGGCGCCATTCCCGAAGTCATCGCCGATGCCGGCCTTACATTCCCGGAAGGAGATGCCGACGCGCTCCAAGCACAACTTGAGAGACTACTCAACGATCGGGAATATCGCGGGGGCTTAGCACGCCGTGCGCGTCAGCGCGTTTTGACCGAATACTCGCATGAGGTTATTGCACGGAAGACGGTTGCAATCTACCACGATGTCATTGACTCCGCCGCCTGACATCAGCTACATCGTCATCAGTTGGAATACATGCCGCCTGCTCGAAAACTGCCTGCGCTCCATAGACCAATGGAACTCGCTCAAGGCGCATGAAATCATTGTCGTGGACAACCACTCAAGGGACGGCAGTGGTCTAATGGTAGGTCAGAAGTTTCCGTCGGTGCGGTTAATCCAAAACGATTCCAATCTCGGATTCACGCGCGCGGTGAACCA
>JACQEC010000206.1 GCA_016200765.1 Chloroflexota bacterium
GCAACCCAACGGCTTCCCGTATCAGACCGCCGTGGCGCTGGCCTACGACAGCGGCAACTACGAGGGCGCGCTAAACAAGGCGCTGGCGATGGTGGACTACGAGAACTTGCTCAAACAGCAAAAGGCGATGTGGGCGCAGGGCAAATACATGGGCATCGGCTTCAGCACCTACATTGAGGCGTGCGGCTTGGCGCCGTCGGCGCTGGTCGGCCAACTCGGCGCGGGCGCAGGCCAGTGGGAGTCGGCGCTGGTGCGGGTGATGCCGACCGGCGCGGTCAACGTCTATACCGGCTCGCACTCGCACGGGCAGGGGCACGAAACGACCTTCGCGCAGATCGTCTCGAAGGAACTGTCTATGCCCTACGAGAACATCAACGTCATCCACGGCGACACCGACGCCATGCCCTATGGCTGGGGCACCTACGGCAGTCGCAGTGCGGCGGTCGGCGGCAGTGCGATGGTCAACGCGGCGCGGCGGGTGAAGGAGAAGGCCGTCAAGATTGCGGCGCACCTGCTGGAAGCCAACGAAGCCGACATTGAGGTGGTGGACGGCAAGTTCATGGTCAAGGGCGCGCCGACCCGCTCGAAGGGCTGGTTCGACGTGGCGCTGATGGCGCATCTGGCGCACAACCTGCCGCCGGGCATGGAGCCGGGGTTGGAGTTCACCGCGTTCTACGACCCCAGCAACTTCACTTACCCCTTTGGCACGCATATTTGCGTGACCGAAGTTGACGCCGACACCGGCGCGGTGACGATCAAGCGCTACGTGGCGGTGGACGACGTGGGCACGCAGATCAACCCGCTGATTGTGCAGGGACAGATTCACGGCGGGCTGGCGCACGGCATCGGTCAGGCGCTGTATGAAGAAGCGGCCTACACCGAAGACGGCCAACTGCTGGCCGGCACCATGATGGACTACGCCCTGCCCAAGGCGCACTTCCTGCCGTCGTTTGAGCTGGACGAGACGGTCACGCCTTGCCCGCACAACCCGCTGGGCGTGAAGGGCGTCGGCGAGACGGGCGCGATTGCCTCGCCCGCGGCGGTGGTCAACTCGGTGGTCAACGCGCTTTCGCCGCTGGGCATCAAGCATCTGGACATGCCGCTGACGCCGGAGAAGGTCTGGCGCGCGATGCAGTCAGCGAGTCGTTCGACAGGCTCACGATAATAGGAGACCTATGTTCCCATCACCTTTTGAATACCAACGCGTAAACTCGGTCGGCGAGGCAGTCGCACTGCTCGCCCAGAACCCCAACGCCAAGCTGATCGCCGGCGGCCACTCGCTTCTGCCCTCGATGAAACTGCGGCTGTCCGCGCCGTCGCTGTTGATTGACATCAGCCGCATCCAGGACCTGTCGGGCATCCGGTCAATGGACGACGGCGCGACGATGATTGGCGCGCTGACCACGCACGCCGCCATCGCATCTTCCGAGGCGGTCATGCGCGACCTGCCGGTGCTGGCCGACGCGGCGGCGGTCATCGGCGATATGCAAGTGCGCAACCGCGGCACGATTGGCGGCAGTCTTAGCCACGCGGACCCCGCGGCGGATTATCCGGCGGTGATGCTGGCGCTCGGCGCGTGGATTCGCGCCGAAGGGCCGGGCGGCGCGCGCGTCATCAGCGCCGACGATTTCTTCACCGACCTGTTCACCACCGCGCTGAAATCCAACGAAGTGCTGGTCGGGGTCAAGGCGGGGCCGTTCCCGGCGCACAGCGCGTGCGCGTATATGAAGCACCCGCACCCGGCCTCCGGCTTTGCTGTCGCGGGCGTTGCCGCCGTGATCTGGACCGACGGTATGGGCACCTGCACCAAGGCGAGCGTGGCCGTGACCGGCGCCACCGCGAAGGCCCAGCACTTGCGGGCGACCGAGGCGGCTCTGGCCGGAGCGAAGTTGAACGAGGGAAGCATCCGCGCCGCCGCCGAGATGGCGAAGGACGGCCTGAACTGCTTGAGCGACCACTACGCCAGCGCCGACTACCGCGCGCACCTCACCACCGTGCTCGCGCGCAAGGCGCTGATGAAGGTGCTCTTTAGCGGAAGACGATCCCTTTCTCGCTCATCTTCTCAATCACGACGAGCGCTTCGAGCGGCACGTTCCACTCCTCAAGCGCCTCGCGCCCGTGCTCGAAGGTCTTCTCGACCACCACGCCAAAGGCCAGCAGTTTCGCCCGCGCTTCCACCACGATATTCGCCAGCGCGTTGAGCGTCTGGCCGGTCGCCAGAAAGTCGTCCAGAATGACCACCCGGTCGTCGAGCCGCAGGTACTCCGGCGAGACCAGCAACAGCGTCTCGCCGCCCTTCGTGCGCGACGGCAC
>JACQEC010000207.1 GCA_016200765.1 Chloroflexota bacterium
CATTTCTTCCTGATTGATCTCGACGCGGAACTCCACGTTGCCCTCCTCTTGGGGTTTGATTTTGACATCGCCGCCGGCCTCAAGCCGGACGGTCGGGCCGCCTTCGCCTATTTCGTGCGTCCAACTGCCCGCCTTGCGCACTGCATAGCCGCTCAAGCGGCTGATCACCTCGCCGCCTGCGGCGCACTGAAACTTGGCCGGGGTGCTTTCGTCAATAAGGATCACGAGGTCGCCGCCGGCCTTAAACTCGTACGCCTCACCGCCCGTCAAGTTGGGGGTGATGTGCAGGTCGCCGCCGGCCTCAAACGAGTGGACAAAGCCCTCGATGTCCTCGAGGCGCGCGTCTCCGGCGACGTTGTGGATGACCACACTGCCCGCCACCGAGTGGATTTTGGCTTCTCCAGCCACCTCGGCAATGGTCAGGTCTCCGTCAATGTCAACGGCTTTGAGCGACCCTTTAACCTCGCGCGCGGTCACGCCGCCGTGAATATCGCGCACCGTCAGATCGCCCATCACCTCCCCCAACTGCACCGGACTGCCCACGTTGGAAATCTTGGCCGACCCGTGGATGTCTTGCGCCACACTCAGCGACTGCGCGTCGTTCACAATCAGGTCGCCCGAGACCGTCTCCAATTGCACAGCCCCGGCCACGCTCGCAATGATGGCGTCGCCTGCGATGCGGTCGGACACCTTGAGCGCGCCCAGTTCGGTGGCCTTGAGGTCTCCGGACACGCTGCCAATCTCCACATTGCCGGTGGCGGTGTTGATCATCACGTCGTTGCCGCCGCTGATAACCAGATTGCCGGCCAGTTCGTTGACGTCCAGATCGCCGAACCGCCCGCTGACGCGCAGGTTGAGCTTGCGCGGCACGAAGAAGACACAGTCTTCATGCAGGCGCATGGTCAAGACCCCGTTCTGCCACTGCGCCTTATAGTCGTTCGGCTCGCCCTCGCCCTGTATCCGCAGGTAGCTCTCATCGGAGCCGTGCAGGTGTAGGTCACCGCCGCCGTGCTCAAAGTTCAGGATGAGGTCCGGACCGGCGATTGGATACGATTGCTGAAACATGTTTCCTCCTGGATAGATGATTAACTTCGTCGCATCACGAGCATGGCCGGGCCGGGCGCGCGCCGCGCTTTCATCTTCTGACCGGTGGCGATCAGCCAGTCGCCGACCTGCGCCCGCAGGCGCGCGGCGGCGCCGGGTTGCCCCGCGCTCATCGCCGCGACCAGCTGATCGTGCTCGATCTGCTCGCGCAGTCGGCGGGTGCGCTCTTCAGCCATTTCGACGGACGTTTCCGTCATTGGGTCTAGCATGACAGCCCCTCCTCTCGGAACCTTGCGCCCCGTGTCACTCGATAAAGACTTCGACCTTCTCGCCGTCCTCGCCGTCTTCGACCTCCACGATCTTGCCGACCAGGCCGGAGCGAATCGCTTCCATAATTTCGCCCGTGTCCATGCCGGCGAGGTCGGGCACAAAGCGCGCGCCCATCTTCAACCCGACGGTGACGAGCGCCAGCGGCAGGTTGACGTTCACCTTGGCGCGGCCCGTGTTCATGTCGGTGACGCGCACGCGGAGGAACTTACCCTGTGTCGCCGCCACGTTGGCTGTCGCCTCCGACTTCTTACTGCTGTCGAGCGCGGCAATCAATTTGGCGCCCTCCTCGGCGCTGATCTGGCCGTTCTGAATCATGCGCAGAATTTGCATACGCTCCTCTTTCATGTTCATCGGTTCCTCCTCAAAATGGTTTGACCGTGTTGGCGGGTCTATTGCCCGCGCAGTTTTTTCAACGCTTGCTCGGATGTGATGCGGCCTTCCGCCAATTCCTTCAGCACCTGCTGGCGCTCGTCCGGCGAGAGGCCAGACTCCTCGTCGAGATCGGCGGTGAAGCCCATCACGGCGATGATTTCGTCCAGCTTCGCGCGGCCGGCGGAGTAGCTGATGCCCAGTTCGTCGCTGACGCGGTTAATACTGCCGCGATGCTTGATCATCACCTCGACAAAGCGCATCTGCTCGACGCTCAGGCGGGTCAGCAGGGGCAGTTCAAACGTTCCCCGCAGTTCCGAGCCGCAGTGGGTGCACTGGAGGCCGGTTACGACCATCGGCTCGCTACAGACAGGACAGGTTGACCGGGCTGGGTACATGGTTATCTCTCCAACGGCTAATCTTTGACACCATTATATCAACAGTTTTCAAAAAGTCAATAGTTTTGTGAAAATATTTCTAAATTATGCAATACTTTTCAAAATTATGCATATTTTGGTAATCTATTTGCATATTATGACCAACCTGATATATCGGTTTGGCTTACACCCACGCGAAACTGCGCCCCGCTCCCCGCGCGTAGCCGTCCTGCCATCGGCTATCTGCCATCAGCCATCTGCCCTGCGCCCGCACCCGGCGCGGAGCCGCCTCTCCGGGGCTGTTTGTGATATAATCGTTTTGAGGCGCTATACGCGCACGGCTGGGAAGCCCGCTCACCACTCTACCGATTCGAGGAGGTTCATCATGATTTACGAACTGCGCATCTATCACGCCGCGCCCGGTAAGTTGGGGGCGCTCAACAAGCGCTTTGAGAACACGACCTTGAAGTTCTGGGAGAAACACGGCATCCGGCAGGTCGGGTTCTGGACGACCATGATCGGCGAGAGCAACAACGACCTCTATTACATCCTCGAGTGGGAGAATCTGGCCGAACGCGAACAGCGCTGGGGCGCCTTTATGGGCGACCCGGAGTGGAGCCGCCAGCGCGCCGAGACCGAGAAGGACGGCCCGCTGACCACCCATATCACCAACCTGATGCTCTCTCCGACGGTCTATTCCAAGCTGAGATAACTGACCATGGCCGGATGCGCCGCAGAGGCAATCCGGCCAAATTATGAGGGTCAATTTTGAAGGAGCACGTTATGTCTAAGAACCATCAGAACCGTGACATGAAGTCGCACCTGTCCGGCGTCTGGTCGCGCTATGGCGAGTTCGTCACCGCGCGCGGCGAAGGCGTTTACGTCTGGGATCAGGACGATAACCGCTATCTCGATTTCACGTCCGGCATCGGCGTCACCAACACCGGCCACTGCCACCCGAAGGTCGTCGAGGCGATCCGCGCGCAGGCCGGCAAGATCATCCACGCCGAACTCAACATCCAGTACCATGAGACGGTGCTTCAGCTCGCCGAAGAACTGCTCACCATCATGCCCGCGCCGCTCGACACCTTCTTCTTCAGCAATTCCGGCGCGGAGGCCATCGAGGCGTCGGTCAAGTTGGCGCGCCAGACCAGCCGCCGCCCGAACATCATCGCGTTTCAGGGCGCCTTCCACGGGCGCACCAACGCCGCGATGGCGCTGACCTCATCAAAGGCCGCCTATCGCGCCGGTTACGGGCCGCTGATGGGCGGCGTGTTGACCGCGCCGTTCCCGTATCACTACCGCCTGCAGATGAGCGCGGATGAGGCGGCCGACTTCTGCCTGAACGAACTGCGCTACATGTTCCAGACGCAGACAACCCCCGACGAAGTCGCGGCGATTCTGATCGAGTCGGTGCTGGGCGAAGGCGGCTATGTCGTGCCGCCCGCGCGCTTCATGCAGGGCCTGCGCGCCCTCTGCGACGAGCACGGCATCCTGCTGATTGCCGATGAGGTGCAATCGGGCTTTGGCCGCACGGGGAAATGGTTCGGGTTTGAGCACTTCAACATCGTTCCCGATATCGTGGTCATGGCCAAGGGCATCGCCTCCGGCATGCCGCTCAGCGGGATCGCCGCCAGCCGCGCGCTGATGGATCGCTGGATTCCGGGCACGCACGGTGGAACGTATACCGGCAACGCCATCGCGTGCGCGGCCGGTGTGGCGACGATACAGGTCATGCGCGAGGAACGGCTGGTCGAGAACGCGGCCAGAATGGGCGAGTTGCTGATGGATGGGCTGGCCGAGTTACAGGCGCGCCATCCGGTCATCGGCGACGTGCGCGGGCTGGGGCTGATGGTCGCCGCCGAGTTTGGCGAGGCGGGCAAGCCGGATAGCCACGCCGCCAAGGCCGCGCGGCAGGCGGCGCAGGATGACCACCTGCTCTTGCTGACCTGCGGGCCTTATGACAACGTGATCCGCTTCGTGCCGCCGCTGGTGGTCAACGCGGCGCAAATTGAGGACGCCCTGCGCATCGTCGAGAAAGCCGTCGCCACAGTCTAGGACTACGAGGCCGATAACCATGTTTAGCGGTACGCGCGTCGCCTTCATCGGCTCCGGCGCGATGGCCGAAGCGATGATGTCAGGGATGCTGGCCCAGCAACTCATCGAGCCGCAGGACATCGTCGCGGCGGGGCCGCGCGAGGAGCGGGGCGCGGCCTTGCGCGATAAGTACGCCATCACGGCGACCACCGACAACCTGTCCGCGATTGAGGGCGCCGGAGTGGTCGTCCTTTCCGTCAAGCCGCAGGTCTTGCCGGTCGTCATGCAGGAGCTGAACGGCCGGCTCGTGCCGGAGATGCTCGCGCTGTCCATCATCGCGGGCGCGCGGATGGAGACGATCATCAAAGGCCTGCACCACTTTGCGGTGGTGCGCTCGATGCCCAACACCCC
>JACQEC010000208.1 GCA_016200765.1 Chloroflexota bacterium
ATCACGTCGTAGTCGCCGCTCTCGTACAGGCTGACAATCTGCAGCAGGCTCGCCAGTTCATCCATCCCCGGCAGTACGCTCGCCTCATCCGCCACCAGTTCGTTCACGCCCCGCCACTGCAAGACCGAGTTGACCCACTGTTGGATCGTTCCCCAGTGCCTCTGCATCTGGTACAGCACGTCAATTTCCTGCGCTTTCAGTTTAGGCGCTAACTCAATCGGCTCACTGCCAATCTCGCGGTCGAATGAATCGCCGAGCGAATGAGCCGCGTCGGTCGAGACGACGATCGTGCGGTAGCCCAAATCGGCACAGCGCAGAGCCGTCGCCGCCGCAACCGAGGTCTTGCCAACGCCGCCCTTACCCGTGTACAGAATAATCCGCATCATGTTCTCCGTTCGTTATGGTTCCACTTGACGACAAAGCTTCGTCCTGAGCCTGTCGAGGGACCGCGTCGGGTTCATCCGCCGAGAAATAGCGAATCACATCGCGCAGGGAACGGCTGGCAAGTTGGCGATACTCGCGCACATAGCCGCCGTTCGACGCGATAGCCTGCCACAACTGCGCTTGCCATTCCCAACCGGCTTCAGCCTTGAGTTCGACAAGCTCACCATGCAAGGGTCCGGCAGGCTCACCATCCTGATGGCGCAGTCGCAACTCCAAAACCGCACTGCGTCCTGAGCCTGGCACCCTGAGTCTAGCACCCTGAGCCTGTCGAAGGGTGTCGAAGGGTGTCGAAGGACTGCCCTCTCGCCGGACGAGGCTGACCGACTCGATGGCGGGTATTTGGCGCAGCGCCGACACCACCGCCTCTATCCGACCCTCAAGCTCAATCTGGTAAACCGGTTCCACCGGTAATTGGCGCATCAACTCTGCGGGTGAGCCGAGCGCGCGTAGTTCGCCGCGCCGCACCACGGCCATGCGGTCGCAGTAGTCTTCCATCTCGTAGAGTTCGTGGCTGATGAAGACCACCGTCTTGCCCTGCCGGCGCACCAACTCGTTCTTGACGAGCGCCTTCACAAAATCGGCGGTCTGCACGTCCATGCTCTTGGTCGGCTCGTCCAGAAACAGGATCGGCGGGTCGTGCAGCAGCGCGCGCGCCATGTTCAGGCGCTGGCGCTGGCCGGTTGAGAATGTCTGAACCGCGCGCCCGCCGAGGTCGCTCAGGCTGAACAGATCAAGTGTGTACTCTGCGCGCGCGCGCACCAGTCGTCGCGGCACGTTCTGCAGCGCGGCATAGAAACGCAGATTGTCAAACGCGCTTAAGCGCCCATAGAAACTGCGCTCGTCGCTGGCCACCAGCCCGATTGAGGCGCGCACCCGTTGCTCGTCGCGGGCGAGATCCCAGCCGCCCACACGCGCGCGGCCGCTCGAAGGGCGCACGAGCGTAGAGAGCATCCGCACCAGCGTGCTCTTGCCGGCCCCGTTGTGCCCGAACAGTCCAAACAACTCGCCCGAGCGCACGCCCAGCGAGATGTCGCGCACGGCCACCACTTCCTTGCCGTCGCCCTTAAAGGTCTTGCCCAACTGCTCGGCTTGTATCGCGTCGCTCATCGGCGGTACACACACACGCGCCATAGTAGGGGCGAAGCAGCACGCGATTGGCCTGCTCGTTCACGCGATGATTTGCGCGTGCGGCTTCGCCCGTACATCATAGGGCGCGGCTCCTTCCTCTGGCGAGTTTCTGGGAAACGTGCCACACGCGGTCGAGATTGAGCAGCACATAGCACAGCGGGTACAGCGGCGACGCCGCCAGGCGCGGATAGCGTTTCATGAGGTTCCAGCGCGGGGGCAACAGCGACGCGGTCAGCGCCCGCGCCGTCTCCCATCGCGTCTCCGCGAGCAGGCGCGCAAGCTCAACGCCGATGCCGCTCCGCGACTCCGGGTTGGACTCGGACGCCGACGCCAAAGTCGAGGCATCCACCCATGCCCGTAGTTGAGGCGAAACCTGAGCGCGCATCTCGCGCATCAATTCCAGCGGAGCAACGTCGCCATACGTTCGGCCGGTGAGCGCCAGCGCGGGATAAACAAAGCGCGCACAACGGGCGGGCACGCCGGAGCGGAACGCATCCCAGTCGCCGGGCGCAAAGCCGCGCGCCACGCGGGCGATGTCTTCCATCTGTTGAATCTTGCCCCGGCGGATAAAGAGGTCTGATGCCATGTGCGCGCAGAGGTGGCGCAGTAAGAAGGGCGGCGAGACCAGACGCGTTTCCGTCTGCAAATAGGGTGCGAGCGCCGACTCGCGCCAGGCTGACGGGCTCATGTCCCAGTGCAGTCCGGCCCCGCCAAACTCTTCGCGCAGGCGAAAGTGCAGTTCCACGGGATGCGCGTTGTCGGGATGCCAGACTTCGGGCCGCCGTGTGCCCCGCAGGTACACCACATCTTCCTCGGAACGGGAATAGAACGTGTAGCCGTGCCCGTCCATCCACCGGCGGGCTTTCGTCACATCCGCCGGGCGAATGAGTACATCCACATCGCCCAACGGCCGCAGGCTGGCCGGCTGGTAGTAGAACGGCGCTACCCGCGCGCCTTTCAGCGGCGCCAGCTCGACCCCCTGCGCGCTCAACCCGCGTATCATGTCCTGCACCTCGCCCAACATGCGCTCCGTGCGGGCGTGGCTCTGCGCCACCACATCCTGCAAGCGAGCGCGCCGCTCCGGGGCGATAAGTACGGCGGGCGCGTCGTCCAGACGTTGCGCCCAGCCGGGGATCGCGCCTTGCCAAAACGCCACCCACTCCGCCGCGCTCCAGTGCGCTTCGCTCCATTCGCCGACGGCGGCGGCCACGGGCGGCCACCCCTGTGCCAGCCAGAGCGCGAGCGTTTCGGTCGCCGAGGCGAAGACGGAGGCCGCAAAATTGGGTCTTTGCATGAACACCGCTATTATACACTGACACGCCCGCTGACCGGCACATGCGCGGGCGAAGCAAACCGTTGAGCGTTACAGGTTGTGCGTTCACTGGCACGCCCCCATGGAGACAATCATTCACCGCCGAGCGCGCCGAGAACGCCGGAGAGAACTCGGAACTTCACGCTCGAAACTTCACGCCGCGAAAGCGCGCGAAAGCGCCAGAAGAAATCTCTGCGCACTCTGCGTCCTCGGCGGTGAATCTAACGCGCCCACGCGCAACGCCCCACGCTCCAGCGAGATCGCCCACGCCGAACTGCAGGATGCTGGCGCTAGATTACGTGCGGCGGCACATCAAGCATTATCAGGGGAGCGTGCTTGAAGCGGAGAGCGCGGCTTTGTGGGAGCAGGCCCCCGATCTAGTCGGGGGCAGGCGTATCCCGCCGAGCTAGCGATGATCCGGGGGGAACCCAAGCCTCAACCGTTGTAGACGGTGGGCATCTCGCCCGGCTGTAGATGAAAGCCATGCGCCACGAGGTCGTCAATGCGATTGAGCTCGGCGCGCGATAAATCCGGCGACTCGGCGGCGCTCACGGCGGCCTGCAGGTCGGCCACCGTCCTGACCGATGGCAGAACGCAGGCGACCGACGGTTGCGCCAGCGCGAACTTGATCGCGGCCTGCGCCAGCGAACGACCGCTCTCCGTCAAGAAGCGCAACTGCCGCGTCTTGCGCGCCAGCGATGAAACGATCTCGGCCAAATCGGCGCCGAGCCACAGATCAAGCCCCGTCGTCTCTTGGGGCAAGGCCACGATGAAGCGAGTCGGGCTTCCCTCGGCCAACCTGAACAGGTCGCGCCCAACCTGCGACTCGTGCAGGCTGTACGCAATCAGCAACAATGGCACGCCCTTCTGAATAGCCCATTCGCCCGCCGCCAGTTGGTCGTGGTCAGACAGCCCCTCAAGACTGAAGCCGTACGCGCGCGTCTTGCCTGCCTGCTGAAACCCCTGCAGGCTGACCAAGGCCGGCTCTAGCGCATCGAGGCCGGCCGTGGTCATGTGCGCCCAGAGCGCATCCACCGGCGCGCCTCCGGCAACGGCAAGCGCCTCCGCGCAATCTTCGGCCAGCGACGCCGCGTCAGCCTGAACGCCAATGACAGCCTGCTCGCGAACCTCTGCGGCGGCGGCGGCCAACGACGCCCGGTCGCGCGCGTGCCAGTAGGTTACGCCTTGCGTCAGCGCAGACTGCAACAGGCCGGGTGCCTCGCCCGTGTCAGCCGTGAGACTTAGCCCGATTTCCGACACGGTGGTTTCTGCATCGGCCGTCTGCGCGCCGCATGGCGAAGCCGGGATAAAAACGCGCTCGCGCATCAGAACAGCCCCTTCACCGCGCCGCCATCCACCTGGATAACCGCGCCTGTGATGTAACTTGCCCGCTCGGAGAGGAGAAACGCCGCCAGCGCCCCAAACTCCTCGACGCGCCCGATCCGCCCCATCGGGATCATCTGCGTGATGCCTTTCTGGGCTTCTTCGGTGGACGTGCCGGCGCGCTGGGCGCGATCCTTCAGCAGCTGTTCGACGCGCTCGGTGTATATCCAGCCGGGACAGATGCAGTTGACGGTGATGCCTTCCTTCGCCACCTCGTTCGAGAGCGTTTTGGCCAGCCCCAACACGCTGGCGCGGATCGCGTTGGAGAGCACCAGATTCTCCAACGGCTGTTTGACGCTGAACGACGTATCAATCAGAATACGCCCCCAGCGCCGCCCCTGCATGGCCGGTAAAACGCCGCGGCACAGCCGCACGACGCTCATCAGGTTTAACTGCACCGCGCTGAGCCATTGCTGATCGCTGAACTGTGCGAAGGGGCCGGGCGGCGGCCCGCCCGCGTTGGCGAACAGCAGGTCAACGCCGCCAAAGCGATTGGCAGCCTCTTCCAGCACGTGCTGAATCTGCTCGGCGTCCGAGACATCGGCCGCTAACGGCCACACCTCCGCGCCGACTCCTGCGCGACCGCTTTGCCCAGCCCGCGGCTCGCCGCCGTGACCAATGCCACCTTCCCGTTGATTCCAAGGTCCATATGCGATGCTCCTTGCCCAGCGAGACCCGAAGGGTTTTTAGAAACCCTTCGAGTCTGGTCTCTCAGCCGCCGAAATCCGAGTATCCGTTATCCCAATCCGTTGACGGGCCAACGCGCGTTACCCTCGGCCTGTGGCTCTCTGATAATCCTCTCGCGTGTCCACATCCTCCAACACGCCGGGGTCGTCAAACTCGACGTGCAGAATATCGTCGGCGTGAGCGCGCAGGATTGTTTGCAAGCCCGGCGCATCGTCAATCGCCATCACTTCAGCGCGATACTTGTGCAGGTCAATCAGAAGCGGGTGGCCGCGGCGGCTGTTATGCGATGGCACCACAATGCCCTTGCCCGACGCTTCAAAGGCCGCGCGCAGTTTTGCGAGCGTTGTGGCTTTGAGTTGCGGTTGGTCGCACAGCACAACAAAAGCGGCTCTGGTGTCTGCCGCCAGAGCCGCAATGCCGGCGTGAATCGAAGTCAACATCCCGTCGCGGTACCGGGCGTTGAACGCAACAACTGCTTCGGCTCGCCCATGCGCCGCGACTCGCCCGCCGCCAGCACCAGCGCGGCGAAAAGATCGGTCATGCTCATCGGCCGCTATTCGCCGCCGAGCGCGCGGAGATTCAAGAATTTTAGATTTTAGATTGGCAATCAAAAATCATAAATCTAAAATCAACAATGGCTTCTGCGTCCTCCGCGTTCTCGGCGGTGAAACCTAGCGCGCTTTACGCGCGGTCGCCTTGCGGCTTGCGCGTCCGTTGGTCGTCTTGACCTTGCCGTTGGTGCGCCCGTGACCGTTGCGGCCATTGCGCCCTCTCCCCTCTCCCCTTATGGGAGAGGGGTCGGGGGTGAGGGTCGGCGCGGTGGTCGTCATCGCGTCGTACTCCTGCACGCGGCCCATCGCGCGCGCGATGCGCTCCGCCGTCAGCGGCAGTTCAAAGATGCGCTTCCCCGTGGCCGCGGCGACGGCGTTGGCCAGCGCCCCGGCAGGCGGAATAATGGACGGCTCGCCGACAATCTTCGCGCCAAACGGGCCATCGTCGCTGGCCTGCTCGACGATGACCGCGTCAATCAGCGGCAGGTCGCGCGGCGTGGCCTTGCGGTAGTCGAGCAGGCTCGCATTGCGCACGCGGCCATCCGCCCCATACATGATCTCTTCCCACAGCGCCAACCCGATGCCCTGCACGGTGCCGCCCTGTAACTGTCCCTCAACCGACATGCGGTTAATGGCCTTGCCCACATCCTGCGCGGCCACGACGCGGAGAATCTTCACGTAGCCCGTCAGCGGGTCCACTTCCACGTCGGCCACGCACGCGGCGTAGCCCGGCGCGCCCTTGCGCCGCTCGACGGAGCCGCGCCCCAGCACCGGCGCGTACTTGGCCGTCCAGCCCGAGGTGGTCTCCTGGAACTGCGGCCACGACAACTTCTTATCCGGCTTGCTCTGGCTCCGCAGGCCAACCTCGTCGAGCACGATGTCATCTTCGGTGGTGTCGAACTCTTTGGCAGCGACCTTCAACACCTGCGAGCGGGCGTCTTTGGCCGCCTCGATGACCGCCACACCCATCGAGTAGGTCACCTGACTGCCGCCGGCCGCCGGTCCGAATGGGGCGGTTTCGGTGTCGAGGCGTGTCACGTGGATTTTGGAAATAGGCAGTCCGAGCACTTCGGCGGCAATCTGCGCGAACGAGGTGTTGGTGCCTGTCAGATCAACCGTGCCCACCACAACCTCAAAGGTGCCGTCGCCCTCCAGCTTGACAATAGCCGATGCCGGGCCGCGCCCTCCGCCCCAGCCGCCAATGGCCAGGCCGCGCCCTTGGTTCGGGCCAAGCGGCTCCTTCCAGATCGGATGCCGGGCGAGGGCGTTGAGCACCGCCCGCAGGCCGATCTTCGGCTGGGGCGTGCCGTCGGGGCGCGTGTAGCCCTCCTCGGAGCCGTTCAACAGGCGAAACTCTAGCGCGCTCATGCCGACCTCGTTCGCCATTATATCAATCTGCTGTTCGATGGCGAACGACGAGTTCGGCCCGCCCGGCGCGCGATAGGCGGCGACCGACTGCTTGTTGGTCAAGACCTCGTAGCCATCAATGAAGATGTTCGGGAACTTGTACGGCGCGGCCAGCATGATGCAGATGATAGACATCGGCGAGCCGGAGTAGGCGCCCGTGTCCACGACGACCTTCGCCTCTATCGCGGTCAACGTGCCATCTTTCTTACAGCCGGTCTTGATGGTGATGACCGACGCCGGCGCCGGGTTGGACGCCTGCAGTTCCTCGTGGCGCGTGTAGATGTGCTGGACGGGCCGCCCGGCCTTCATGCTCATCAAGCCCACCAGCGGCGCGACCAGCCCGAACTTCGCGCCGAACCCGCCGCCAACCTCCGGCGTAATGACCTTCACCTTGTGAATCGGCAGGCCCAGCACCTCGGCGGCGTGCTGGCGCTCGTAGAACTGCGCCTGCGTCGAGACCCACAGCGTCAACTGTTGGTTGACCGCGTCCCAGTTGGCGGTGGCGTTTTGCAGTTCCAGATAGCCCTGATGCACCTGCGCCAGCCGGTAGGTGTTTTCGATCACCACGTCGGATTCGGCGAAGCCTTTGGCGACGTCGCCTTGCTTGAACACGATGTGGCTCGCGACGTTGCGCGGCGCGGCCTCGGCTTGCGCCTCCGAGGCCAATTCCGCCGCCTCGCGGATGTCGCTGTCGCCGATGTCCTCTTTATCCAGTTCCTCCGTGTGGTCCTCGTCGTCCTCAGCCACGTCGGCGTTGTGCATGGACATTTCGGACGCGCCCTCGCCCATGTGCTGAATCAGCGGTGCGTCGGGCTTCATCGCCTCAAGTGGATCGAGCAGGATCGGCAGGGGCCTGTACTTCACGTCAATATATTTCAGCGCTTCCTCGGCGGTGTGGATGTCCACCGCCGCCACCGCCGCCACCGGCTGGCCGTAGAAGAAGGCTTTGTGTTTGGCCAGGAACGAATGCCCGCGCGAGCCGAAGTTGAGCTCGACGTTGTGCGGCAGGTCGTCGCCCGTGATCACCGCGACCACGCCGGGGAGTTTCCGCGCCCGGCTGGTGTCTATCGAGACAATCTCGGCGTGGGCATACGCACTGCCGAGCACCTTCATGGCGAGCATACCGGGCAGTTGCACGTCAACCCCGAAGACGGCTTTGCCGGTCACCTTATCGCGCGCGTCAACACGCGGCATCGGCTTTCCTACAATGGTCAATTCAGCGGTCATGATTATCCCTCCTCCATAGAGTAACAAAGCGTACTTGGTTATCAACCCGTGATGCGTTGTGCGTATGCCCCCGCCGTTCGGGGGTGAGCGCGTGAACGCGGAACGCGGAACCCGTGACGCTACATCGGCCCTTCGGTGAATAGCGGCTTCTCCATCACAGGCATAGACGCGCTCTCATCCACCAACTCGCCTTCATCGTAGGCGGCGGCGAGGATCGCGCGCACGATCTTGTCGTAGCCGGTACAGCGGCAGAGGTTGCCGCCAATCGCGGCGCGCACGTCGGCCTCGCTCGGCGTCTTGTTGGATTCGAGGAGCGCGTGCGCCGCGACGATAAACCCGGACGTGCAGATTCCGCACTGCAAGCCGCCGTAGCGAATGAACGCCACCTGCACGGGGGTCAGCTTGCCATCTTTCGCCAGCCCTTCGACGGTCGTCACCTTCCGCCCGTCGGCTTCCGCGGCCAGCACCAGACACGACGTGACGGGTTTGCCGTCCAGCAACAGCGTGCAGGCTCCGCAGTCGCCGGTGCCACAGCCCTCCTTCGAGCCGGTCAGCCCCAAATCGTCGCGCAGTACCTCTAGCAGGGTGCGGTAGGGCATCGCCGCATGGGTGATCGGCCTGTCGTTCAACGTGAAGCGTATAGTCGTTTGTTCCACTAAGCCTCCAAGGCAAATTAATGAGTGTCGGGCGGCGCTTGCGGCTACCGCATGGCCTGTTTCAACGCGGCCTGTGCCGTGCGCTGTACGAGCACGCTGGTCATATAGCGGCGATAGCCGGCCGAGCCGCGCACGTCGCCGATGGGCGATTCCTCGCGCGCGGCGATGTCGCCCGCGGCGCGCAGGGCGTCCGCTGTCGGCTCTTGCCCGCGCAGGCTGTCCTCGGCCTGTCGCGCGCGGATGGGTGTCGGGGCGACCGCGCCCAGCACGATGCGCGCGTCGGCCACGCGCCCTTTGCGGTCGAGCGTGATGAATGAGGCCACGCCGACCATGGCGATGTCCATCTGCGCGCGCGGCGTGTGCCGCACGTACTGACAGCCACTGCGCGCCGGAGGCGTCGGCACGTGAATGGACACCAGCAGTTCGCCGGGCTTCAACACCGTCTTACCGGGGCCGGTAAAGAAATCTTCCAGCGCGACAGTGCGCGTCGCGCGCGGTCCGGCGATGAGCGCCGTCGCGCCGTAGGCGATCAGCGGCGGCGCGCTGTCCGCCGAGGGCGCCGCGTTGCAGAGGTTGCCGCCGATGGTGGCGATATTCTGAATCTGTAGGGAGCCGATGATCGCCGTGCCATCGGCGATAGCCGGGAAGTGTTCTTGCACGCCCTTCGTTGCGAGCGTCTCCGAGATGGTAGCGCCCGCGCCGATGGTCAGCCCGGCGCGCGCCGAAAACTTCACGTCGTGCAACTCCCTGATATTCTTGACGCTGACCACGTAATCGGGCGCCGGCCCCTTGACGTGCTCTTTGATTTGCACCAGCAGATCGGTGCCGCCGGCCAGAAGCTTGCTGTTCGGGCCATTCTTGCTCAGAATCCGCGCGGCTTCCTTCACCGTCTGGGGCGCGTAATACGCAAATTTATGCAACAGAGACCTCCTGAGAAATTAAGATAAGATGGGGCTGTGCGCCGCGACAGCCCGGGCGCGTATGCCCCCGCCGTTCGGGGGTGAGTGCGTGAACGCGGAACCCATAACGCTCAACGGTTTTGGTGCTCATGCCTTGAGCGCCTCGCTGGTGACCAGTCCGATGGCCGCCGCTTTCTCAAACTCCTCGCGGGTAGGCAGGGCGACCTTGCCGGCCGCCACCGGCGCCTCGCCCTTCATATCGAGCAGGTAGTGGTTGAACAGGTAGTTCATCTCGCGCAAGAAATCGCTCCATGTCGCGCCGAAGTGCGCGTCGGCGTAGAGCCGGTACTTGTCGCGGCCAAAGGCGATCACTTTTTCTTTTTCCGCCGCCGGCACGTTGACCAGCGACAGGATAAACTCCTTCGCGTCATCATCGCGCGGGGCGAGGCGGCCCAGATACAACTCATGCGGGTTGAGCGTCGGCGCATAAATCTCGTCCTGCACGATCGAGTTTTCGCCGCGCAGTGCGTCCTCGACGCGCACACCTCCGGCCAGCGACTCCACCGCTTCGTAAAGGCCGAACTGCGACGACTGCCACGCGCCCAAGTAGGCGCGCTCTTCGGGCGTGATATAGCCCGCCGCCTGCGCGCGGAACATATCA
>JACQEC010000204.1 GCA_016200765.1 Chloroflexota bacterium
GGAGTTCGTCTTGACCAGCGTGTCCACGAACTGCTGGAAGTCGGCGTGCGAGTGAAACTCGCGCGGGATGCCGGTGCGCGGGAAGTTGCGGAAGATGACACTGCGGTACGACTTCAGCCCCGTCTCGCGCCCCATCCAGAACGGCGAACTGGTCGAGAGGCAGAGCACATGCGGCAGGAAGTAGCGCACCACGTTCATCGCGTCAATCAGGAACTCCGGGTCTTCGACGCCGATGTGAACGTGCGTGCCGAAGATGAGCAGGCGCTGGGCCAATTCGCCCATATCCTGCCGCACGCCGATATAGCGCTCGTAGGGCGTGATATCCTGCTCCATCCACGACGAGAACGGGTGCGAGCCGGCGGCGGCAATCTTCAGGCCGTTGCGCGCGGCCAGCTCCATGATGCCGCCGCGCAGGCGCACCAATTCAGCGCGCGCTTCGGCGGGGGTGCGGCAGACGCTGGTGCCGACCTCGACGATGGACTGATGCAGTTCGGGTTTCATCTGCTCGCGCAAGATCATCTTGCCCGCTTCGAGCAGTTCGGTGATGTACGATTTCAGTTCGCCGGTGTTGGGGTCAATAATCTGATACTCTTCTTCGATGCCGATGCTAAAGGAAGGGGTGGGCATAATCTCCTCAGGCGTCGCGTGGGGACGACGACATTAGCGCTTCTCAATCACCATCGTCGGCACGGTCGAGCCGCCGCCGGCGGTGACGTTGAGCAGGGCGGCGGTGGAGATGCGCGTCAGGCAGCCCGACATGTAGTCGCCATACCAGATATAGGGGTTGGTGTCGAGCATCGTGCTGTAGATGTTCAACTGGCCGTTCACCAGCGCTGGGAATTCCTCGCTGGGAATGGACACGCGCCGCTGGGCGATGGTGGGTTGATCGAGCGCGGCGCGGAGCGCCTGTTCCCACTCTGTCTGGCCGGCCTCCCAGCCGAGCACGATACCTTTGCCGCCGTACTCATCGCTGGGCTTGAGCACAAAGTCGTCCTTGTGCGTCTGCAGATGGTTCAGCAGGTCAACCGGCTGGCCGTCGAGCGTGGTGTGGCACTCGGCGACGATGCGCGTCCACGGGACATAGGTCGCAATCGCCTGCCGTTCGTCCGGCGTGAACAGGTGGCCGTTGCGCTCGTCGCTCAAGACGGCGAGGCTGGTCTTGCGGTGGAGAATCTTACAGCGGAACGGGTTCACCATGCACGCCGCGCCATCGGCCACGGCGCGCACCACCGGATGCTCCAACCCGCCGCGCTCAATCAACTCGGTAATCAGCACGCGCTTGTAGATGAGCGTGATGTGAAAGTCGCCGGCCATCAGTTTGCCGCCGCGATACTCGCACTCGCGCGGGTCGGCGATGATGCAGTCGTAGCCCTGCGCGTCGAAGTAGTCCTTGAACAACACAAACTCGCTGTAGGTGGGCACCTCGCGCCAGTCGAGGATGGCGATGCGGGGCCGCTCGCGCCCTCCCCACTGCTGATAGGAATCCAACAGCGCGTGCAGAACGTGATGGCGCGCGGCGAGCTTGGTGACCTCGTAGCGTTTCTCGAACTCGCGCATGACGGGCAGGCCATAGAAGATTTCGGTCAACGCTTCGTTGTAGCCGGGCGCGGCGGGAATCTCGGCGTTGTATTCGGTGAATTGCACGCTGTCTTTGTCGGAGACGAAAAACGAGTCCATGCGCGATGACGGGCTGGGGGCGCGGAAGCCCGGCTCGACCTGAATCAGTTTCTCTTCCCAGTCGGCCAGTTTGAACTGGGCGCGGAACGCGGCATCGGCCAGCGCGGCCTCATAGACCTTGCGGAAGGCGGGCATGACCGCGCGAATGGCGCGTTGTAGGAACCGGTACTGCTCGCCGGTCAGGAAGCGCGGCCGCAGAACGGTGCAGAGCGGGCGCGCGCCAAAGAATAGCCCGCGCCGTTGCTGTTGCTGGGTCAGTTGAAATTGGCTGGCGCGCGCGGTCTCGTCGGCCAGCAGGGAATGGTAGGTGTCAATCGCTTCGCGCAGGTTGGTCATAGGCGCTCCGTAGGCTAGGCCGCTTTCTTGGCGCGGGGTTTGCGGGCGGCGGGCTTGCGTTTCGGCGTCTGCGCCTCGGCCGCCGGCGCGCCCTGACCGCCAAAGAAGCGGCTCCAGCGCAGTTCCACGCCCTGCGGCTGAGGCTCTTTGGCCAGGCGGATGCACAGCGCGGCCATGTGCTCGACGCACCAGCGATGGAACGGCAGGCTCAACGAGTTGACATCCATATCGGGCGCGGGATTCATGAAGTCAATAGCGTACGGCACGCCGTCTTTGATAGCCCACTCGACCGTGTTCATGTCGTAGCCGAGCGCCTGCACCAGTTTCCGGCAGTCGCCGACGATGCGCTCGTGCATCTCCGGCGATAGGTCATGGGGCATGTAGCGGCGGTTGTCCGGGTCGTACTTCATCACCAGAATATCGTCCTGCCCCAGACACATACAGCGCACGTAGTTGTCCCACTGGATGAACTCCTGCATGACCATGGTCAGCAGGCCGCTCTCGTTGTAGCGCGCCCACAGTTCCTCAAACGAGTTGATCTTGTTGACGTTCTTCCAGCCGCCGCCATGCGCGTCCTTGAGGATGATCGGGAAGCCGCCCAGATAATCCACATGCTCCTTCCACGGCACGGGGAACAGCAGGTTGCGCAGGCTCTCGTTGTGGACAATGCCGGGCACATAGTCCTTGTTGGGCAGAACCACGGTCTTGGGGCTGGCGACGCCAAGGCGGGTGGCGAGCGAGGCTTCAAAGAACTTGTCGTCGGCCGTCCACATAAAGGGGTTATTGACCACGTGGGCGCCTTGCAGGACGGCGTTCTTCAGATACGAGCGGTAGTAGGGCACCTCATGCGAGATGCGATCCACGATGACCGCGTACTCGCACGGCTCATTCATGCGCGTGCCGCCGAGTTTGGCGTACTCGGCTATCACGCCTTCGTTACGCTGGTTGACCTCTTCGATGAAGGCGGGCGGCCACGACCACTCGCGCCCGACGATGACTCCGATTTTGAGCATAGATAGCCTCCCATAAGCGTTGTGGGTACGATCAACTATAGTCGTTCAGCCAGCGGATCTGATTCTTCAAATCGTCCGCGGACACCGAGTTCAAGAGACGAAGCAGGCGGCGTAACAAGATACCCATAGGCTCGCGCGTGGACATGATGATTCCCCAGTGTTCCTTGCCCGCTGTCCTATAAGCGTCATGCAGAGCGACAAAATCTCTGATGTTGAACGTCAGGATCGCTCGCTGTTCAGCGCAGGCGAAGGCCAGTTGCTCGTCATCCGACTTCGTCAGCATATCGCCTTCTTGTGAGGACTTTACATCAAATCCATAAAGTCGCAACTGCTCAGCCATCCGTGGCGATAGATGCTCGTTCAAATGAAGTTTCGGGGCGTTAGGCTGTGGCATGGGCGTAATGTTCTAGCCAGTATTCGTAGCTATTCTCCTGGCGGACACGATCAATCTCTTCTCGGTGATCGTGATAGTAGGCCAATGCGCTGAAAACGGCGGCCGGTTTCAAGTAGTTCCACTCCGCCAGAAATTCCTCCACCGACATACCCACTTTGTAGTAATACTCGACGATGTGCCAGACCGCGATGCGCGTGCCCTCGATAATCGCCTCGCCGCCGCAAACGCCTTCAATTCTAACGATATGCGGGTAGTCAGTTTTTTGAGTTCGCCTGTCTCTAGTCGTCATCGGATCAATACCTTGCCTTCCCTACAGCTCTTCTGGCGTAGGCGGCCGCACGTGGTTGATATACTCTTTTTTACATGCGCCGAATTCGTCGAAGTTTATTATGGCTTGCGTAAGACTTAATACCCCGTTTGGCCCTCCCCTCACTATATCTGCATCATGATCGTCCTGGCCGTCATCTTCCCAAGAACAAACAGGACAAATATCGTAGCCCCCTCTTGTTTCTAGAGTCTTATGATGGCAGCAAGGACATCTGTAAAGTTCGCCTTCTCTGGCTTCGGCGAACACGTCAATCAACCGTCCTTTGGGCTTCGGTATAGAGCGCCCCAACGCCCGTGCAGTTTCAATCCATTCTTGGCTGATCACTTCCACAGTGGCCAGAGCCTCTTGATAGGTATGGCCATCTGCCATGCAACCGGGCAATTCAGGCACCTCGGCGATATAGGCTTCGTCCTCGTCGCTCCAATGGATAATCACGTCATATTTAATCATCGGCTCTTTCCTTAGGAAGTCTGCTTCAAGATTGCGCTGAGCCGCTTTGTTAGGTCACGCAGTTCGACAAGTGATAGACAAACTTCCCAATCTTTGATTCCAGGTCGCGTTCGAGGATCAACGTTCCAAAGTTTAACACCAGTCAGGTTGTAGCCGTCCGTTATGAACTCGATATTGAAATGGGCAACAGCATGTCGCATGTAGCGAATGAGCTCTCGTAAGTTGGGAGTCTTGGGATGATTGGCGATTATCGGGGGAATAGCCCACCCTTGCTGTTTCAAATCAGCAAGGGGAGTAGTTGGAATCTGCGTGAATTGCGCTTCTTTTGGCAAAACAATGATGCCCAGCAACGAGTTTATCAACTGGGTTACTTCATACACTTCCATATTAGGATCATTTGCTTTTAGCGTTTCTATCAGCTCTAGGTTTTTCTGTGTCCGTTCTATGAAATCTTTTACCAAGTGTTTGTATTCCATGGTTTTCCCTGCTTCTGAGCCAAGTTGCGTTCAGGCATGACCGAGCGATTTTAGCTTGTTGTGCATTAGAGATGGATTATCGCGTTGGAAGGCTTCTACGTAAGCGGCGTCCTGCTCAATCGCCAAATCAATCTCGGCCCGATGGTCGTAGTAGTAAGCCATGGCCGCGTGGACGTCAGCCGGCGACAGATCGTATTTACCGGCGATTTCTTCCAACGACTGTCCCAAGCGCAGATGCATCAGCGCGATGTCCATCACCGCGATGCGCGTGCCAGCGATACGCGGTTTGCCGCTACGCGCCTCGGGTGAGATCGCGATGTGTTGTTCTAGAGATGTGGTCATTGATCCTGCCCATCGTCACACGATTTTAGAACTTCGCCCCGATATAATACTTCAGCATCTCCCGCCATGTCGGCCAGTCGTGCGGCATGTCGTAGCCCCACAGGTCAAGCTCATGCGGGATGCCCTTCGCGCCGAGAATGGCCGACAGGCGGCGCGAGCCGTTCGGGTTTTCGTAGGCGCCCTGCCCGCTCAAGATATAGAGGCGCGTCTTCTGCCGCAGAAGCGGCAAATAGGTGTCGTCGTTCAGGTTGGGCAGGTAATCGTAGGGGCTGTTGAAGTACACGTTCTCGTCGTAATAGCCGTTGGCAAACGAGCGGATGTTGTAATTCCCGCTCATGGCGATCATGCCGTCGAACAGGTCGGGCCGGCGGAAGAGTTGGTTGGCGCAGTGGTACGCGCCGAGACTTGCCCCCGCCGTGCTGATCCCGATGCGCCCCCGGCACGAGTTCCAGATGTACGGGACGACCTCCTCCGTGATATATCTATTATATTGATTCTGCCGCAGGGCGCGATCGCGCGGGGGCATGTTGCGGTTCATCCACGACTCGCGGTTGATGCTGTTGATCGAAAAGACCTTCACCTTGCCGCTGTCAATAAACGGCTGGATCACGTCAATCACCAGAAACCGCTCGTATTCCAGATAATCGGCGGCGGCGGTCGGGAACATCAACAGCGGGAAGCCGTAATGCCCATAGGTCACGATCTCCATATACTGGTCGAGGCTGGGGCTGTGCCAGCCATCCAGAATCCGTTGCACGGTCAATTCTCCCTCATAGCGTTAACAGCGAATGGAACCCGCCATAGCCGTCGGCGGAGCGCTCGGCGTTTTCGGGGTCATCATACCAGCGCGCGCCGTCAACCAGAAATTTGTAAGTGTGGCGGCCGCGCGGCGGCGGCGCGATGGTTACCTGCCAGATGCCCGGCAGGCGTTGGCGCAGTTCGTATCCGCCGGGGCGCCAGCCGTTGAAACTGCCGACCAGCGCCACCTCGTGCGCTCGCTCGTCGTGGTAGGTGAACGTGACCCCCCACGGCGCGACCGCGGGCGAGAGCGGCAGTCCGGCCAGCGTCCCGCCGGGCGCGCGCAGGGCCGCCGCCACGGCTTTGGCCGCGTTGACCACGCCGTGCCCCTGTTGCTCGAAGGGCGCGCTCGCAATCGGATCGGCAGTGGCAACCAACAGCGCCTTCACCTGCGCGGGCGAGAGCGATGAGTTGGCTTCCAGCATCTGCAGGACAACCGACGAAACAATCGGCGCGGCAAACGATGTGCCATCCACATGCTGGTAGTGCGGGTGAATGTATTTCTGCTCGATCATGCGCGCGTGGATGACGCCGCGAATCTCCGCCAGCGGCCGGCGCAGGGTGCTCTGCTTGAAGCGGTCTTGCGCGTAGTCGCTCTGCAAACTGCGCGCCAGTTCTTCGGGCGGAGCTGTCGCCAGCCGCCAGAGAAAGAGCGCCTCGTTGTGCACCCAGGTGTGCGGCAACATCGGCGCGGGAAGCCAGATGGCCGGCGCAATCAGTTCGGGCTTGGGCGTGTCGCCCACGCCGCGGCCATAATTCGAGTGATACATGCGGTGGTGGCGGCGGTCGAGCGAGTTCTGATCGTCCAGCCCGCCGACGGTAATCGCCGAGGGCGCGCTGGCGGGGGATACGATGCGCGGCGCGCCGCCATTGCCCGCCGCCGCGACGACCACGATCCCGCGCGCGACGGCCTGCTCGACCAATTCATCCACCTCGCCGAGCGGCCCCGAGGGCGGCTGGTCGCCGCCCAGCGAGATGTTGACGACGCGAATTGCGTAGCGCTCGTGGTGGGCGAGCACCCAGCGGAGCGCGCGGCCGATGTCCTTTTCGTGGATGCGGCGCCCGCGCTGGTTGCCCGTCTTGACCAGCACCGCATGGGCATGGCTGGCGACACCGCGATAGGGCCGGCCATCGCCCGACATGTAGCCGTTGCCGAGCGCCACGCCCGTCGTCATCAGGCCGTGCCACGACGAGACGTGCGGCCGCTTGAAGCTGGCTTTCTCCACCGGCTCCGCGCCGGTCGCGTCCACGTAGCCCTTAATCCGGTTCGCCGGACGGGTGAGGTCGGGATGTGGATAAAAACCGGAATCGAGAAACGCCGCCGTCAGGCCGCGGCCGGTGTATCGAGGGTTGGCGTGGACGCGCCACGGCGTCGGCAGGATGCGCGCTTCGTCGCGCGCCCAAACCGGGAACGGCGTCTGCAACTCGTGCTGTAGGGAGGTCTCACTGCGCTCTCTTCCCAGTTGCAGGACGGCTTCGTGAACGCAGGCCGGGCAGACCGGGTCTGTTGGCTGCCAGTCTGGCCCCCGACTGGATCGGGGGCGGGCGACGAGACCGCGCGCGACGCGCTCCTCCAGATCGCGCTGGAAAGGGCGAATGGCCGGGTCAATCGGCTGGCCGCAGAACGTGCAGGCGGCCGGTTCTGGTTGATGGCTCATAGGTGGGACGCGGTCAACAATATATAGGTAGGGGCGAAGCCTCTAACCACCGCAATCGAACAGCGGGCAGAGGCCTCGCCCCTAGAGGCGCTGCGTCGTTTCCAAATATAGCACAGAACCCGAAAGGGTGTCAACGAACCATCGGCGAGTTTTTTTATGACACCCTCCCCGATTTGGCCTATAATACCCTCGACCTCGGCCGGTTAAGGAGATCTCGATGAAATCGCGCGCACGCCTTTCCATCTTCGTTATCTGTCTGCTCTGGCTCACCACCGCGGCCGGAAGTGTCGCGGCGCAGTCCGACAAAATCTATCGCTTCACGCGGCTGGATGTGGACCTGACCGTGCAGACCAACGGCGACATCGCCATCGTGGAGACGCAGGAGTACCAGTACGTGCAGGGGTCTTTCTCCTTCGGCTTCCGCGCCATCCCCACCGATCGGCTGGAGCGGATCACCAACATCAGCGTCTCCGAGCAGGGCCAGACCTACCAGCCGGGGCGCGCCAAAGGCGTCCCCAACACGTTCATCACCTTCACCAACGACAGCAACGAATTTGAAATCCGCTGGTTCTACCCCTCAACCAGCAACAGCACGCGCACGTTCACGATTGCCTACACCGTGCAGGGCGGCTTGCGCTACTATGATGGCGGCGACCAGTTGTGGTGGAAGGCCGTCTTCTCTAGGCACTACGTCACGCTTGGCTCATCGAAAGTGACGGTGCATCTGCCGCCGGGCATCGCGCCGGGGCAACTGCGCGCCGAGTCGTATGGCGTTTCGGCCACGAAGGAGGTCGTCAACGGGCAGCCCCCGACTGGATCGGGGGTGGTGTATAGCGCCACGAACATCCCCGACGGCGAGGAACTGGAAGTGCAGGTGCAGTTCCCGCACGGACTCGTCAAGGGCACGAAGGCCGCGTGGCAGGACAACGCCGACCGCATCGCCGCCATCAAGCCGATTGCCAACCTGATCGGCTTGTTCCTCGGCGTGCTGATTCCGCTGGCGGGACTGCTGGGCGTTTACCTGCTCTGGTATCTGCGCGGGCGCGACGTGCCGGCGAAGATGGCGGCCAGTTACATCGGCGAGCCGCCCGACAATACGCCGCCGGGCGTCATCGGCACGTTGGTGGACGAGCAGGCCGAAATGCGCGACATCATGGCGACGCTGGTGGATCTGGCGCGGCGCGGCTTTATGCGCTTCGTCGAGAAAGAGTCGGCGGGCTTCATGGGCATCGGCCAGCACCGCGAGTTCACCTTTGAGCTGACGGATGCCGACAGCAGTCAACTGCGCCCCTACGAGGCGACCCTGCTGGCGAAAATCTTCAACCACCGGCAACAGCGCGATCTTTCGGACTTGCAGAACAAGTTCTATACGGCCGTCCCCCTGATCCAGTCGCAGATGTACGACGAGGTGGTGAAACAGGGCTACTACCGCGCCAGCCCGCAGGCGACGCGCCGCAACTGGCTGTGGGTTGGCATCGCGGTGACGGCTATCGCCGCCGTCCTCGGCGTGGTGTTGGGCAGCGGCCTTAGCGCCTACGCCGACGCGGCGATCTGCCCGTTTCTGGGGCTGGGGTTGGTGGGCGTCGCGCTGATGATCGCTTCGCGGGCAATGCCGGCGCGCACCCAGGCCGGGGCCGAGGCCGCCGCGAAGTGGTTGGCTTTCAAGCGCTACCTGCAGGACATTGAGAAATACACGAAGCTGGAAGCCGCAACCGGCATCTTTGACAAGTACCTGCCCTATGCGATTGCCTTTGGCTTCAACAACGAGTTCGCGCAGAAGTTCGCCGCGCTCGGCACGCCCGCGCCGTCGTGGTACCAGACGTACCCGCCCATCTACATCGGCCCCGGCTATTATGGCCGCTCCGGCGCGGGCGGCGGGCGCGAGCGCATGGAGTACCCGACCAGTGGCGGCCAGTCCGCGCCCGGCCTCCAGCAGATGAGCGACAGCATGGCCGGCTCCCTGCAAAGCATGAGCGACGGCCTCGCCAGCATGTTGAACTCGGCCTCGTCGGTCTTCACGAGCGCGCCCTCGTCGTCGGGGAGCGGCGGCGGTGGGGGTGGAGGGGGCGGTGGAGGAGGAGGCGGGGGCGGGGGGGGCGGCGGCGTGGGGTGATGGATTGCGCGAGAGTAGTAGATTAATTTTAAGCCGCAATAGCGCTAATGGGAGATCAGTCTATGAGCCAAAGAGACTTTTATGTGGTGATTGAGAAGGATGAGGACGGTTTTTTCGTCGGCGAGGTGCCTCAACTGAAAGCCTGCTACGCGCAGGGCCGCACGCTCGACGAACTCATGGCCAACATGCGTGAAGTCATTGCGCTCAGCCTAGCAGATGGGTCGGCCACGGGCACGCCGGTCGAGTTTGTGGGCGTGCAAAAGGTCACCGTGGATGTCTAGCCTGCCCGCCCTGACCGCGCGCGAGGTGATCAGTGCTTTGCGGCGAGCGGGCTTTGAGATCGTGCGGCAGCGAGGCAGCCACGCGCAGTTGCAGCATCCCGATGGCCGCGCCACGACGGTCCCTGTCCACACCGGCGAAGACATCGGACGGGGTCTCTTGCGCAAGATCCTGCGCGATGTGGAGTTAGCGCCCGAAGAGTTTATGAAATTGCTCAAGTGAGGCGATTGAGCGCCTGCATCTATCTGTGCTATTCCTGCCGCCCCAGGCTTCGTGGCTCAATCCAATTGAAATAGTCTTTCCGCAAATGACAAAAACGGACGTGCTCGCTGCTGGGGCTAGTGGGGATGACATAACGAACCTCCGCCTCGTCGTCGGGGGACGGTGGCGGTGGTGGGGGCGGTGGGGGTGGCGGCGTGGGGTGATGAATTGCGCGAGAGTAGAGGAGCAGACATGAGCCATGTCGGTATTGCCGAAGCCAGCCGGAGTCTATCACAGTTGGTGGATCGGGCCGCGCGTGATCGCGAAATTATCATACTAACCTTGGACGGACAGGCAAAGGCGGTTCTCGTCGGCATTGAAGCTTTTGAGGAGTTGTTTGGGGCTAAAGCCCAAGCCGAGCAACCGACGATGCCGCTTGACGAATTTCAGCGCGAGTTTCATGAGGCGCTCGTCGAAGCCGGCTATGATTCACGCGAGAAGGTCATCGAGCTCGTACGTGAGGTTCGACGCGAGATTGCAGTCGAACGCACAGAGGACCCAACCAAAGCAGCTTAAGGCGTACACTTGTGGCCACGCCGTCGCGCTTGTTTCTGGATACCAACGTCTATATCATTGGCGCTCAGGATACCCACTCACCAGAGGCGGAGATCCTACGTTGGGCTGGATGGGGTGAATCTGAGCCTGCGCCAGTCGAAGTTGTCGCATCGCCGGAACTCTTCGATCAGATCGCACGCGTGGCCCGACGTTTGAGACATAAGGATTGGAGTGGCGAACTGATTGGTCGCATCTGGCGGTATCTGCGTGTTCACGTCGTGGTGCTGGACCCGGTTGAGCTTGCCCGACTGGAAGCCCGAACAGTTCGTGACAAAGTACTTGCGTTAGCCCTGAGACCAGTACCTGGCCTGTAAATGACGATTTCAGGTATAGCCTGTTGTGAAGTAGAATACCCGCACAGGGCTGGGCGCGGCGCTGGCGCTTTATCCGGGACGGAGAAAGCCAGTATGAAGGCAACCTATGATCGCGAACAGGACATCCTTCTGATAGAGGTCTTACCCGAAGCCGTGATTGACCACGCGGAGCAGTCAGGCTCGCTGATCTCACACTTCAGCCCGGAAGATCAACTCGTGTTGCTTGAGACCTTAGACGCAAGCCAGTTTCTTTCATCTCTGATGCAGGTCGCCATACGCGGGGGCGAACAGGCGCTTTCACCCGCGGCATAACGCATCGGCGGAGGCGGCATGGTCGGCAGTGGCAAGATCGCAGGGTTTAGCCTGATGGGCGTCGCGGTCGTCGTCGAGGCGCTGGCGGTGCTGTGGCTGTTCGGCAACGTGTCTGAGGAGAAGCTACAGCCCGCCGCGCTTATCCTCGGCTTGGGCATGGCGACCGTCTTGAGCCTGCTGGTCTTCGCGGCCGGCGGGTTTCTGGCTCTGAAGGGGCGGCAGGAAGCCGCTGAACTCGCCGAGGTGGAGAAAGAGCGCACCATCCTCAACATGGTTCAGACGCAAGGCAAGGTCAAAATCTCCGACATCGCTCTGCAGATGCAGTTGAACCGCGAGCAGGTCAAGAACTACATCTACGATCTGGTCGGCAAGGGGCTGTTCACCGGCTATATCAACTGGAACGACGGCGTGCTCGTCGCGCGGCAGGCGTCCGAGATGCAGACGACGAAGTGCCCGAACTGCGGCGGCGAGCGCGAGGTCGTCGGGAAGGGTGTCGTCAAGTGCCCGTACTGCGGGTCGGAGTTGTTTGTCTAGAAGGAGGTGATGTTCATCTACCGAC
>JACQEC010000202.1 GCA_016200765.1 Chloroflexota bacterium
ACCCCCAGACGGTCGGCATACGGCCAAAAGTGGGGAATAATGCTTTCGCCGACGGCCGGACGCGGGTGCTTGACCTTGTCGAACAAGACGACGTGAATGCCGTCTCTGGCTAACAAGGTTGCGGCGCTGCTGCCCGCGGGACCGCCGCCAATAATGACGACGTCACAGGTGGGTGGGATGGTGTTCGGATTCGTGCTCATTTTGATCTTTCCTCCCTCGCCGCGTATAACACGGGCTGCTCAGTATGATAGCACATAACGGCCAATGGCTCTCCTATGACGCGGCTGCGATTTGTTCCAGCGTGCGCTTGTGCGTTTCGACGCCGGTGATCGCCAAGACGACGGCGGCCGTAATGAGCGCCAGCGCCAGCGGTAACTGCAAGCCCAGCCAATTACCGCCGCTCGCCAGCCATAGCCCACCCAGATAGGGGCCAACGACGCCGCCAAACTTGCCTAACGCGGCCACGATGCCCGCGCGGCGCACGCGCATCGCGGTGGGGAATACCTCCGCGCCATAGAACGAGAACGCGCCGCCAATGGACGTGTTGAAGAAGAAGAAGGCGCTGGTCACGACGACGACAAACAGCGGGGTCAGGAAGCCCGTGTATGAGCCAACCCCGAGCGTGACCAACGTCAGGCCGCCGCCGACCGCGAATGCGACCAGTGTGCCGCGCGTGCCGCGCCGGTCGAGGACAATCCCTGTGATGAGCAGGGCGGGCAGAGCGAATAACGCTGATAGGGCAAGGAATCCGGACGCTTCACCGGGTTTAAAGCCTACATCGCCCAACAAGGTTGGCGCCCATGTAACAAACCCAAAATTGGCGAGTCCGGCGGCAAATGAGAAGAAACTTAGCGCCACCGTTCGGCCATAAAGGCGCGGCGCGGCCTCTCGCGGCGGCGCCACCTTGCGTTCCGTTTCGGGCGCGATCTCCTTGGCCGGTCTGATAGATCCAATCATCATCTCGGCGGCGCGGCGAGCCTCCTCGATTCGCCCGTTCTGGATCAGATAGCGGGCTGATTCCGGAACAATTTTGCTGCGAAGGATGAGAATCATGACGCCCGGCAGGAGTTGCGCCAGCCACATGAAGCGCCACACATTAACCTCGGCTGTGAGGGAGCGTAAGACGGTCGCCAGCGTGGCCGCAAACACGTAGCCGGCGAGTGACCCGACCATGCCGAGGAACAGCAGGGTTCGCCCGCGTGAGCGCGCCGGGATGTATTCGGCTGCGAGAGAGAACACGATGGGTGTCTCGCCGCCGACGCCCAAGCCCATGACAAAGCAGGCGAGCAGGGAGTTCCAGAACTCTACGGCCAGGCCGCAGAGGCAAGCCACTGAAAAAATGGCGACGGTCCACAACAGGGTCGCGCGCCGCCCGATGCGGTCGGCCATGAAGCCCCAGAAGATGGAGCCAATCACGGTGCCGGTCAGCCCGGCGACGGCGAGGTAGGAGCCCTCCACCGCCGACAGATTCCACATCTGCCGCATGCCGGGGATCACAAACGAAATGGTGGTGGGCTTCGAGTAGTCAAAAATCAGCGCGCCCAGCAGTGCGGCCAAAAACAGTTTGTGCTGGCGGCCCAGCGGCGCGTTGTCCAGAGCCGCAACAATGGCTTTGCCTTCTCTAACCTGATTGTCGGTCATGGGGCTCCTCCCAATGAAATATTGCGGTACGCTATACGCGAAATCCGCATGTTTGTCAAATGGACTGAATTACGGGAGTATAACGCAGAATCGTCGGAGACGTGCGATCGCAGGCGGTAAGGGCGAAGCCACGGCCAGCCATCCTGTAGCCAAACAGCGTGAGCCGTGGCCGTTGCTTCACCCCTACGAATCTGCGCTATACCCGGGCGCGATGCTCAATTAAGCGCGGACGGTTACAATCCCAGAAACCGCGCGATAATGTTCCGCTGAACCTCCGACGTGCCCGAATAGATGGTACTGGCGATAGCGTCCCGCAGGGCGCGCTCTACTTCGTATTCGACCATGTAGCCATAACCGCCGAAGATCTGCACGGTATCCAGCGCGGCCTTGACGAGCGACTCGCTGACGAACAGTTTCGTCATGGACGCATCGAGCGAAACACTGCGAACGTGATCCATGCGCCACGCCGCTTGATAGGTGAGCAGGCGCGCGGCCTCAAGCTGAACTTTCATATCGGCGATGCGGTGCGAAACCGCTTGAAATTTCCCAATGCGCTGGCCGAATTGCGTGCGCTCGCGCGCGTGAGCAATCACCTTCTCGAGCAGGCGCTGCATGGTGCCGACGTGGCTGGCAAAGATGCCGATGCGCTCGAAGTCCATGCCGTGGCCGAAGATGACGGTGCCGTCGCCGGGGCTGCCGAGCACCGCTTCAGGGCCAACGCGCACGTCGTCCAGCACCAACTCACTCATCTGGGACGTGCGCAAGCCCATCTTTTCGATTTTCGGGCCCACCCGAAAGCCCGGCGTGCCTTTTTCAATCAAAAAGCCGGTAATGCCTCCGTAGTACCCTTTGTCCGCGTCCGAAACCGCGAATACCAAGGCGAGGTCTGCGACGGGGCCGTTGGAGCTGAAGGTCTTCGTGCCGTTGATGCGGAACCCGTCGCCGTCCGGCACCGCCTTCGTGAGCATCGCGAAGGCATCGGAGCCAGAGTTCGGCTCGCTCATTCCATGCACCGCGATCAACGAGCCGTCGCAGAGGCCGGGCAGGTACTTGCGCTTCTGTTCCTCGCTGCCGTGCTTCCAGATGGGCACGACGCAGGAGCAGAGATGCGCGCCCAGCGAAAAGACAAGCCCGCTGTCGGTACAGCCGTAGCCGAGCGCGTCGAGCGCGATCATGGTTGACAGCGTGTCCAACCCACTGCCGCCGTACGCTTCGGGGATGGGCAATCCCTGAATGCCCATTTCGCCGCACTTCAGCCAGAGCTCGCGGTTGAAGGTCTGCTCTTTGTCGCGTTGTGAAGCCCCGTCGTTGAGTTCCTTTTGCGCGAAGCGGATGATGCCGTCGCGCAGACTCTTCTGCTCCTCGCTTAGAGAGAAATCCATTACTCCATCTCTTTCAGTCGTTGGTAGTTGATCTTATCAGTCGAGGTCTTGGGAAGCCAGTCCTGAAACGAGAAGACATCCGGAACCATATAGATGGGGAGGTTCTCGGCGCAAAAGCGCTTGAGCTCAATGATGGATGGGGGCCGGCCTTCCTTGCAACTCAAGAAAGCCTTGATGCGCACCCCGCCTTCATTTTGGATGGCAATCACCGCGGCCTCTTTGATGGCGGGATGCTTGTAGAGGCCGGATTCAATCTCGCCCAACTCGATGCGGTAGCCCCGCTTCTTCACCATGCGGTCACGGCGGCCGACGAAGATGAAGTTGCCATCCGCGCCCTCGACGACAATATCCCCCGTCTTATACCAGTTGCGGCCACCGTACGCGAGGAAGGCGGTCGCCGTGCGCTCGGGCAGGCTCCAGTAGCCCTGCATCACGCCGGGGCCGCTGATGCACAGTTCGCCTTCCAGCCCTGCCGTCACCATCTGTCCCTGTTCGTCCACGACGACGGACTGCAAGTGCGCGCACGTCTGGCCGATGGGGTATGGCTCGGTGCGCTCATCGGGAATGGCGGGCGGGATTTCGAAAAAGGTGCAGACGTTCGTTTCGGTCGGCCCATAGAGGTTAAAGTAGCGTGGATGCGGCCAGAGTGACTTCAAGCGGCGCAGGTGCTTGACCGGGAAGACCTCTCCGGCAAAGTTCACGATGCGCAGAGCCGAATAGTCATGCTTGGCCAGATCGCCGTACTCGGCCAGCACGCTCAAGATAGAAGGGGCCGAATACCACAGCGAGATACGGCGCTCGGCAATCAGCGCGGCCAACTGCTGTGGCTGTTTGCCGATTTCTTCGCCGATCAAAACGAGCGTTGCGCTGTGCTTGATGGGCAGGTAGATGTCCAGAATGGACAAGTCGAAATGGAAGGGCGCATGAGATGAGAAGCGGTCGGATTCGCGCGGCTGGAAGACCTCCGAGCACCAATCCACGTAGCTCACGCCGTTGCGATGGGAGAGCATCACCCCCTTGGGCTTGCCGGTGGAGCCGGAGGTGTACAGGATATAACCGAGGTCGTCGGGTGACGGAATCACGGTTTCGCTGGGCGGAGCGGGGTCGGGGTCGTCCTCACGCTGTAAGGCTGACGCCAGCGGCCGGTCGCCGGCTGACCAATCCAACACCAAAAGACGCGGCACATCGCCGAGTTGAGCCAATTCTTTGGCGAGGCCGTTGGCGAAGCGATCCTCGACCAGTGTGACCTTCACGGAGCAGTTGTTCAGGATATAGGCGTTGCGGGAAACCGGCGCGCCCGGGTCCACGGGCACATAGGCGGCGCCCGTCTTGAGGATGCCAAAAACCGAAGCAACTGAATCAATGGATTTTCGCAGGTAGATGCCCACGCGGTCGCCCGGACGCACCCCCCAGCGCCAGAGCCGGTCACGCAGGCGATTGGAGAGCGCGTCGAGTTCAGCGTATGTGATCGAGCCGTCGGTGGCCGGGTCTTCAATAGCCGTATGCTCCGGCCGGCGCATGGCGGAAGTGCCCAGATATTGGTGCAAGACCGTTTGGGCGATCATCGTCTCACTCATAGTCTGTGATCAACAGGTTGAAGAGCGCCCGGCGCCGGTAGTGCCTCATCTACTCTCTTGGACGGCGACTGCCGTAGAGAAGAGGGTAGCGTTCAGAGGGATACCGGGCCTCCAGGCGCTCTTCGGTTCTGGTGTTGCAGCGGCAGCGGCGCGCTGCTCAATTAGATGGCGATGGCTGTTTATAACTTGGAGTGGACCAGGTTGGCAATGGACGCGGTGGTGTTGAGGTAGTCCTTGCTGACTTCATGTCCCTGCAATTCGATCTTGAACTGATCTTCAAGGAACAAGGCCAGATTCAAAGCGCCAAGCGAATCAATAATGCCGCCGGTAATCAGCGGGGTCGCGCTGGTCAACTCCTCCGGCCTGGCGCCGGGAAGGCATTCTTTCAGGATATACTGCGCGACGGCTTGTTCAATCTCTTTGATCGTCATTTTCTCTTCCCCTTGGATTATGATAGCGGTTGTCATAAGATTCCAGCCTGAAAAAAGTTGACCGTAACCTAAAACACTGCCGGCTACGGTCGGTTACGCCACTCGCTCCACCCGGCCTACTGGCGTCCAAGAGGGGTATCGCGGCGGTGACCGCGCACCCCCGGCCGGGTTTCAACGCTTCCGTGAGGGCTGATCTTGATATGCGACCTTGGCCCTCAATCAACAATCACCATCATATCCAATAATGAACATTAGGCAATTGGACTTTTCTCCTATATGCCCGACGAGGCCAATCAGGCGCCAAAATGGGCAAGGTGGGCAAAAAAAGACCGTGGCACAGACCACTCTATGTCACGGCTGGCCGTCAAGTTCGGCGCGGCCGATGGTTGCGGCCCGCCAATTCACAGCCCTGCAACGATTTGGCCGTTATCTAGTCACTTAGCATGAGCACACTGCTAGATAAGGCAACATTACAAGGCATTTTATCACGAGCGGGTTTGCAAGTCAAAAAGCCACGAGCCAGTTAAGGCGTTTCTGTTAAAGGCGCGCCTCGTCACCGGTCACCTTGCGTCTTGGCACTATCCGCGCTGGTCCCCCGCCCAAACTCACGGATGGCCCGCCAGACAACGGCATCTTCGGCGGCGTCCAGCACGAGATCGTTCAACTCCCATGCTTTCTGGAAGCGCTCGCCCGTCGTGACGAGGAAGGCTAACCGGCGCCATTTACGGCTGATAATCGGGTGTGGCAGGCGGATGAGCGGCCCGACCAGAATCTTGTAATAGGGCTGTTGGGCACGCGGGTGATCCGGCTGGCTGGGGATCAAGTCGCGCCGTGTAACCAACTCAACGCCGTAGATGGGTGTATAGTAATTGATCGCGAAGGCATCCGCGCCAAAAGTTTTGGTCTGGTAGAAGGCGATGTATTGGGCGTGGATTCCGTCCGGCGCGCGCGCCGCGGGAATCCGGTACCAGCCCTCATCGCGCAAGGCGGCGAAATCGCGCTGATTGTTCATCACGGCCACCAGCACCACATCCTCGGGAAACATCGTCGGCTCACCTCAACCGAAACGGGCTACTGCGCCTGCTGGCCGCGCGCGGCGGCAATCTGGGCGTCAATGAGGGACACGGCGGCCTGATGCGCCAGCCACCAGTCTTCGCTCAACTGGGCGTCTAATTCCTCGACCGTCTTGCCCTGCTGTTCACACCACGTGTAGTATTTGAGGTTATGCCACTGGCGGCGCGTGTCTTCGGTGCCTTCCTTGATCCAGTCGGTCTTCTGGTTGTGGAAAATGGACACCAAGCGCGCGGTGGCTTCGGCCTCATCCATTGGGCCATGGGTGCGCGACAGATCGGCCATCACCGAGTGGTAGCGGTCAATGGCGTCGGTGAGGATCGTCACGATCAAGTCGTCCTTGCCCATGCGATAGTGCTTCGCCGTCTTGATGGCCCCCAGCACGTTGCACACGCCGCTGATGCCGAATATCTGCGACAGCGTCTCCACGTCGGCCTGGGGCACACCGAAGCGCCGACTCATGACCTCCATGCCGTTTTCCTCGGTCAGGAGTTGGAGGCCCTTCTTGCACTCAATGTCGTCCACACAGATGATCGCGTCCATGTTCGTGACGTGGTGGATCCACGTCACATGCTTGTCGCCGATGCCCTGAATATCATGGGCGCCGTAGCCGTTGTTAAAGAGCGTCGGGCACTGCACAGGCTCAAGGCCGACGATGCGGCAGGCCGGCCAGACTTGCTTCAGCCGGTCTCCGGCGGCAATCGTTCCGGCACTGCCCATCGCCGAGCAATAGGCGGAGACGCCGCGCCGGCCCACGCCCTGACCGTTCAACTCGCGAGCCAGTTCGGCAATCGTGTTGCCGGTCACGTGGTAGTGGAAGCGATAGTTGCCCATCTCGCTAAACTGGTTCAGGATGCGCACGTCGGGATTGCGCGCCAGTTCGTGGGTCTTGTCGTATATCTCCTTGACGTTGCTCTCCGAGCCGGCGGTCTTGATGACCCGCGCCCCGTAGGACTCGATGCACTGGAACCGCTCCGCGCTCATACCGGCGGGCAGAACCACCACCGAATCGAAGCCCATCCGACAGCCGACCCATGCGCCGCCGATGCCGTAGTTGCCCGTGCTGGGCCAGACCACCGTGTGGCGGGAGGGATCAACCTCGCCGGACAGCTCCTTTTCGACGAGCACCGAATAGGCGGCGCCGACTTTGTGCGAGCCGGTGGGGAACTCTTTGCCGTAGAGCGCGACGATGTTCGCCTCCACGCCGGTCAACTGCTTGGGCAAGCGGAAGGCATAGAGCTGGCCGTCGGCGTTGCGCCACGCGATGTTGAACAGATTGATCGGATCGAGCGGGTCGCGCGTTTTCATTTCCCGCGCGCGCGTGCGGATGTCCGGCGCGACCGTGTCGGGGTGGAGCATTTCTTCAAAGGTGGGGCCGAGGATAATGGAGGACATCGTTCAGTTCTCGAATTGACCAGCGATGGCTTCGACTGCGCTCAACTTGGGTTCAATCACGCGCGCCGACCCGGCGGCCTGCATGGCCGCGGGAACGTCTTTCAGCCCGCTGCCTGTGACGATGACGACGACGGTTTCGTCGCGCCCGACCTGATGCGCCATCTTTTGCAGACCGGCAAAACCGACCGATCCGGCAGGCTCGGCAAAAACCGCGGCTTGCTGTGCGAGGGTCTTCATGGCTTTCAGGATGTCGTCATCGCCGACCGTGATAAACGCGCCGCCGGTTTCGCGCACTGCGCGCACCGCGCGCAGGCCGTCGCGCGGCAGACCGACGCTGATCGAATCGGCAATCGTGCGCGCCTCAACCGGCTTCAGCGGCGCGGGCCTGCCGGTGGCCTGCCCCTCGCGCCAGGCGTTGTAGCAGGCGGCGCTACCGGCGGCTTGCACGCCGTACAAGCGGGGCATCCGGTCAATCCAGCCCAGCGTCAGCAGATCTTGGAATCCCTTCCAGACCCCGCTGATAATGTTGCCATCGCCGACGCCGACAAAGACGCGATGCGGGGCACGCCAGCCCAACTGCTCGGCGATCTCGAACGAGACGGTCTTTTTGCCCTCAACCGTGAACGGGTTGTAAGCGGTGTTGCGGCAGTACCACCCGAACTCCTTTGAGGCCGCGAGGCAGAGGTCAAAGGCGTCGTCGTAGGTGCCTTTGACCAGCAAGACCGTTGCGCCGAACATGAGCAGTTGCGCGACCTTAGCCTGCGGCGCGGCGGCCGGCACGAAGATGACGGCCGGCAACCCAACTGCCGCGCTAATGCAGGCCAACGCCGCGCCTGCGTTGCCGGAACTGGCGGTCGTGATGATTTTCTCGCCGTGCTCGATGGCTTTGGCGACGACAAACGCGCTGGCGCGATCTTTGAAAGACGCCGATGGATTGCGACCGTCATCTTTGATGTAAAGATTGGACAGGCCCAACCGGCTTCCCAGTCGGCTGGCGCGGTAGAGCGGCGTCCAGCCGACGCTGGTGAAGGGCGTAGGCTTGGCGAGCAGAGGCTCAATGTTAGCCGGTTCGATAGGCAGAAGGGCGAGATAGCGCCATATCGAACGCGGGCTGTCCGCGCCCGGCTTCGCGATGCCCGCACGGGAGATCAGCCGCGTATCCAAGATGCCGGCGTCGCCGTGCCGCGGGCAAACATATTTTGTGTCGGCCGCCTCGTAACGCGCGCCGCACACGGTACATTCAAAATGATAGGCGCTCAACGGGTCATCGGCAACGCTAACACATGGTCAGCGCCATCACCGCCTTCTGCGCGTGCAGGCGGTTTTCGGCCTCGTCAAAGACGACCGACTGCGGCCCGTCAATCACCTCGTCGGCAACCTCGATGTTGCGGTCGGCGGGCAGGCAGTGCATGTAGATACAATCGTCCTTAGCCAGTTTCATGCGGCGACCGTCGGTAATCCACGATGTGTACTGCTTGCCGATGCGCGTGCTTTCGGCGTTATCCTGCGTGGTCAGCAGGGCGCCCCACGACTTTGGATAGACGATGTCGGCGTCGGCGAAGGCGTCGTCCATCGAGTCGGTGATATCGAAGGCGCCGCCGTAACGCTTCGCGTTATCGCGCGCCTGCTGAACGAGGTCAGGCATCAATTTGTATTCCGGCGGGTGCGCCAGCACCACATCCATGCCCCAGCGTGTCATCTGTAGAATCAACGACTGCGGCACGCTGATCGGCTTCTGGTAGGACGCGGCATAGGCCCAGGACACCGCAATCTTCTTGCGCTTCAGGTCGCGACCCTTCTTCTCGACGATAGTCATCAGGTCGGCCAGAATCTGAAATGGGTGATAGACATCGCACTGCATGTTGAGCACCGGCGCGCGCGACGACTTGGCGACGGCGTTGATGTACTGGTTGCCGAAATTCCAGTCGCACTGGCGGATGGCGATGCCATCAAAGTAGCGGCCGTAGATTTCGCCAATCTCGGTCGGCGTGTCGCCGTGGGCGATTTGGGTGGTCTGAGAGTCAATGAAGGCGGCGTGGCCGCCGAGTTGCGCCATGCCCGCCTCAAACGAGCCGCGCGTGCGCGTGCTGGTGAAGAAGAAGAGCATCGCTAGCGCCTTGTCGCGCAGGAGGGCGTGCGGCTCGTGCAGGGCGCGCTTGCGCTTCAGGTCCCAGGCCACATCCAGCACCGTTTCAACTTCTTCTTTCGTAAAATCGAGGTCGCCGATAAAGTCGCGACCGCGTAGGTTGGTCTGCATCCTTGCTCCTTGATAACTCTTAATCGAAGTCACTCAATGGATCACAGCTTCGGCACAGCTTAAGGGTATCAACATTCCGCTCTCGCGCCCACCGCTGTAATTCATCGCGGTTAAGTGAACAGTATTTGGGCGAGGCGGCTAGGTTGACCTTCACGTTAAAGTCGAAGTGCCCGCATGATGCGCGGTGCAGCATCATCTCGTTCACACTGCGAAAATTGATGACAAAGCCATTGGCGTTCTGGGTTCTCCAACTTTCAAACTTGGCGCTTGCATCGGAATTTTCTCTGCTATCGAACGTCAACATCTGGCCCTCCAATGTACAGGGCCCCTCAAAAGTTTTTAGTGACGAAGTTCGCTCCCGCTGGACTCCCGCTGGTCGCAAAGCCAGCGGCCCTTAGTGGCGGATATGACTATCCGCCACGAGCGAGGAGCGGAATCCTGCCAGCTTGTCAGGAGACTTTTGAGGAGCCCTGCTCCAATGTACTCCCTGACGTGAAGACGCTTCAGATAATTCCCTTCAACCGCTCGAAATCAATGTTGCCGCCGCTCAAAATCGTCACGACCTTCGCGCCGTCTTTGACTTTGGCTTTGCCGCTCAAGAACGCGGCGGTACTGCCCGCGCCCGCGCCTTCGGTCAGCAGTTTACTGCGCTGGAGGATCCAGCGCATGGCGTTCTTGATCTCTTCGTCGTCCACGGTGATGAATTCGTCCACGTAGCGCCGGGCGATCTCCAGCGGCAGGTTGCCGACGAACGGCGCGCCCATGCCCTCGGCGATGGTCGGCGCGCGGGTGAGGCGCACGCGCTCGCCTTTCTGCAAGGACAGTTGCATGGCCGGGCCCGACGCCGACTCGACGCCGATGACGTGCACGGACGGCTTGTTCAACTTGATCGCGCTGGCGATACCAGCGAGCAGGCCGCCGCCGCCGACTTGCACGGCGACCACATCCACGTCGGGCAGGTCTTCGAGAATCTCCATGCCGATGCTGGCGTGGCCGGCGATGATGTGGGGATCATCGAAAGGGTCGATGTAGGTGTAACCGTGCTCGCGCTGAAGTTCGTTGGCCTTGTCGAAGATGGTGCCGACGGTGCCAAAGAGAACGACCTCCGCGCCGTAGCCGCGCGTGGCGTCCACCTTCGCCTGGGGCGTGTTGGCGGGCATGACGACGGTTGCGCGGATGCCTTCGCGTTGTGCCGAGAATGCCACGCCCTGCGCGTGGTTGCCCGCGCTGACCGTGAGCAGGCCGCGCGCTTTTTCTTCCGCCGAGAGGTGCGCCATCTTGTTCAAGCCGCCGCGCGGCTTGAAGGAGCCGGTGCGCTGAAGGTTTTCGCACTTGAGATACAAGCGCGCGCCGAATTCGCGGCCAATCGCGGTGGCCGAGAGCAGGGGCGTGCGGTGCACCTTGCCCGCGATGATGCCGCGCGCTTCGTCAATCTGTGCTTGTGTGATCATACTTTGTCCTTTTATCCCCGACGGAATGGGCGAAGCCACGGCCAGTCATCTTGTCGCAAAACTTGTGAGGCGCGGCCGTGGCTTCGCCCCTACGAATCTGCGTCGCGGTGGGACGGGCGAAGCCACGGCCAATCAGCTTGTCGCAAAACAGGTGAGGCGTGGCCGTTGCTTCGCCCCTACGAATCTGCGTCAAATCCGACCTACACCCTCTGAGTAACTAACACTTTTGGGCTGCTACCCATTTTGAGTCACAATCTGAGGTTACCACACCTTCAGGAAAGGACGACAAAATGGGTAGCAGTCACGGATTATACAACGAGTTATTCAGTTACTTGCGGGCCGTGCACC
>JACQEC010000203.1 GCA_016200765.1 Chloroflexota bacterium
GCTTGTCCACTTCCCGCACCGGCTGCGGAATGTACGCGTCCACCGCGTGCATCAACTCCCAGATCGGCCGGTACTCCGCCGCGTTCACGTCCACGCTCTTCGATTCCAGCACCGTCAGCGCGCTCCCCCGAATGATCGGAATCGTCTCCCCCGGAAAGCCGTAGGTCGTCAGCAACTCCCGCAACTCCAACTCCACCAAATCCAGCAGTTCCGGGTCGTCCATCATGTCCACTTTGTTCAGGAAGACCACCATCGCCGGCACTTCCACCTGTCGCGCCAGCAGGATGTGCTCGCGCGTCTGGGGCATCGGCCCATCCGGCGCCGAGACCACCAGAATCGCTCCATCCATCTGCGCCGCGCCGGTGATCATGTTCTTGATGTAGTCGGCGTGGCCGGGGCAGTCCACATGCGCGTAGTGGCGCGCCTCGGTCTGGTACTCGACGTGGCTGATGTTGATGGTCACGCCGCGTTCGCGCTCTTCGGGGGCGTTGTCAATCTGGTCATAGGCTTTGTACTCGGCCAGCTTCTTCAGCGCCAGCACTTTGGTGATGGCCGCCGTCAGGCTCGTCTTGCCGTGATCGACGTGCCCGATCGTCCCGACGTTCGCGTGCGGCTTCGTTCGCTCAAATCTCGCTTTGCCCATCTAACGACTCGCTTTCTGTAAAGATAGAATATGGAGCCCACGACCAGATTTGAACTGGTGACCTACTCATTACCAATGAGTTGCGCTACCAGCTGCGCCACGTGGGCTAGTTTAACCAAATTTTCCGCTCTCGGCTGACCGGCAACGCGCGCCGCCCGCCCGCTGTCTGCGCTCTCATGAGTTGTTAAGCCGCTGGCCCACCGGCAAACCGCTTAACTGTGGACGGGCAGGGATTCGAACCCCGGAAGGCGTGCGCCATCTGATTTACAGTCAGACCCCTTTGGCCACTTGGGTACCCGTCCATGCAAGAGCCGACGATCGGACTTGAACCGATAACCGTCCGATTACAAATCGGATGCGCTGCCAATTGCGCTACGTCGGCCTGTCGGCGTGTCCGAGTTATTGATTATATAGCCATTCAAACGAATCGTCAAAGCGCGGATAAACGTTTAATTCTTGCCCTTGTTGTCCCTCTATGTCTATGCTATACTTTTCAACAGGCTATGACGCACGGAGTATCCGAGAACCGCCCATGATCTCTCCTCTGTTTAGCTTTACCGGCATTATCGTTCAGGACGATGAGGACCACTATAGCGCGCTGTGCCCTGAACTGGATATCGCGTCCTGGGGACCCACGCTTGAAACGGCGAAGTCAGCCCTGCTCGAAGCCGCCACGCTCCATCTTGAGGGCGCGTTCGAAGACGGCCTGCCTTACCTGCGCCCTATTCCACCGGAGGATGATCCCCGACAAACCGCGGATGCCGTGGTGGAAGTCTTCCGTTTGTAACCCCTGTCAGGGTCACCGTTTCGCGGCTCGCAGCCGTTGTTTCATCACCTCGTACAACACAATCGAGCCGGCGACGGAGGCGTTCAGCGAAGCGATCTGCCCGCGCATGGGCAGTTGCACCAGACGGTCGCACGTTTCGCGCACGAGCCGCCCCAGCCCCTGCCCTTCACTGCCCAGCACCAGTCCAATCGCGCCGGTCAGGTCGGCGTCGAGGAAGTCTTCAGCGTCGGCGATCTTCTCCAGCCCCACCAGCCAGACGCCCTGCTTCTTCAAGCCTTCCATCGCGCGCACGAGGTTCGTCACTTGCGCCACCTTGAGGTGCTCTACCGCGCCCGCCGATGTTTTGCGCACGGCCGCGCTGATGCCCACGGCGCGATCTGCCGGGATCACGACACCATGCGCGCCGACGGCCTCCGCGGTACGGAGCAGCGGGCCGAGGTTGTGAACGTCCTGAATATGGTCAAGCAGGAGCAGAAACGGCGGTTCGTTGCGCTCGCGGGCGAGAGCGAGGATGTCCTCAACCGAGACGTACTCATACGGCTCGGTCTTTGCCACCACACCCTGATGCCGCCCCGTGCCGGCCGCGGCGTCAAGCGCCGGGCGCGGCAGGAATTGGGTGGGGATGTTCTGCTCGCGCGCCAGCCGCGCAATCTGGGCCAGCGGCCCGCTCATCTGACTGCCGCTGGCGATGAGGATTTTGGTGATGGCGTGCTCGGCCCGTAAAGCCTCAAGCACGGGGTTGCGGCCAAAGATGATGTCGGCTATGCTAGACGCCACGTCGAGCCGCTCGCCCCATCCTCCACGATCACGCCGAGGCGGTTCAGGTCGTCGCGCACCTTGTCGGCCAGCGCGAACTGCTTCAGGCTTCGCCAGACCCGCGCCCTCGTCACTGCCTATGCCGTCCGGAATCAGGCCGAGTATCCGCTCGCCCAACTCGCGGTAGAGGTCGTCAATCGCCTGCAGAGTGTCGCGGGTGGCCTGCGCGTTCGCGGCCAGATAGTTGTTGACGCCTTTGGTGAAGTCAAACAAATCGGCGATGGCGTTGGGCGTGTTGAAGTCGTCGTCCATCTCGGCCACAAAGCGGGCGCGGTGCTCCGCGATTTTGGCCGCGGCGGACGGGTCTATCGCGCCAGCCGGCGCGCCGGGCAAGCGCGAGCGCACCGCGCGCACCGCGCCCTGCAGACGCGCCAGCCCGCCCTTCGCCGATTCGAGCGCCGCCTCGCTGAAGTCGAGCGGACTGCGGTAGTGGGTGCTGACGATGAAAAAGCGTATCACCAGCGGGTCGTAGCTCTTGAACAGGTCTTGCAGGTTGAAGGCGTTGCCCGCCGAGCGGTGCATCTCCTCGCCGCGCTGGGTGACCATGTTGTTGTGCAGCCAGTATTTAGCAAAGGGGACGCCGGTGGCCGCTTCGCTCTGGGCGATCTCGCACTCGTGATGCGGGAAGCGGTTTTCCAACCCGCCGCCGTGGATGTCGAACGGCTGGCCGAGATATTTGGTGGACATGACCGAGCACTCGATGTGCCAACCGGGATAGCCTTCGCCCCACGGGCTGGGCCAGCGCATGATGTGCTCCGGTGCGGCCTTGCGCCAGAGGTGGAAGTCCGCCGGGTGGCGCTTGTGCGGGTCGGCCTCAATGCGCACCGCGTCCTGCAACATCTCGACCTTCTGGCCGGAGAGCTTGCCGTATTCCGGGAACTTCTCCACCGAGAAATAGACGTTCCCATCGCGCTCGTAGGCGTAACCCTTTTCGAGCAAGACCTTGATCAGTTCAATCTGCTCGACGATGTGCGCGCTGGCGCGCGGCGAGATATTGGGCCGCATCACGCGCAGGGCGTCCATGTCCGCGAAGTAACTGCGCGTGTACGCTTCGGCCACCTCCATCGGCTGTCTTCGGTCGCGCGCCGCGCCCTTCAAGATGCGGTCTTCGCCGGTGTCCAGCAGGTGGCCGACATCCGTCAGGTTCTGCACATAGAGAACGTTGCGTTCGCCATAGCGGTATCGCAAATAGCGCACGATCACGTCGAACGAGACGTACGATTTGGCGTGGCCGATGTGGGTCGGGCCATAGACCGTCGGGCCGCAGACGTAGATGTTGACGCGCCCTTCATGCACAGGCACAAACGGCTCTTTCTGGCGGCTCAACGTGTTATAAACCTGAAGGGCCATGTCGCTCCTCTAGCAGATAATGGATAGCAGTTTCGACAGGTGTCGGGTGACGAGTGGCGAGTGACGCAACAGCGGCGACCGGGGGCCGAGAAACAGCCCGATACCCGTCACTCGTCACCCGTTACCGATCAGCGCGCGCCGCGCTGAACAAGTATTTTCTCCTCTAACTGCGCGAAGATCATCCGCCCGGCGGCGGTCTGCAGGACGCGCGTCACGACGGCTTCGAGCGTGTCGCCGATATGGCGCTTGCCGTCCTCGACCACAATCATCGTCCCATCGTCCAGATAGCCAACGCCCTGCCCCGGCTCGCGCCCTTCCTGAATGATGCGCACCAGTATGACCTCGCCGGGCAGCATGACCGTCTTGACGGTGTTGGCCAGTTCGTTGATGTTCAGCACGCGCACGCCCTGCAAACCGGCCACCTGATTCAGCTTATAGTCGTTGGTGATAATCGGACAGCGCAGTTTCTTCGCCAGCTTGACGAGCTTCGCGTCAACCTCGCGCACGCCCTCGACATCCATATCGCTGATCTGGATGGGCACGAGCGATTCTTTCTGCAGGCGGTTGAGAATCTCAAGGCCGCGCTGGCCGCGGTTGCGCCGCAGGCGGTCGGGCGAATCCGCGAAGTGCTGCACCTCGGCCAAGACGAACTGCGGCACCAGCATCACGCGCTCGATGAAGCCGGTGCGGCTGATGTCGGCGATGCGCCCGTCTATGATGACGGAGGTGTCCAACAGCACGTAGCCCGCTGTCTCGCCCTTCTCGGCGGTGTCCGCGCCCTCGCGGCCGGCGCGGCGCGCGTTAATCAAGCCAAAGAGGTCTTTGGCGCGCGTGACCATCGTCGTCACGCCCGCCCACGCAAAAAATACCGCGGCGACAAAAGGCAGAACTTGCCCAAAGGGGCTGGGCAAGAACGACAGCGGCAGCGCCAGCAGCGCGGCGATGACCAGGCCAATGCTCAAGCCAATCGTGCTGGCCAGCAGATATTGGGCCGAGATTTCGCGAATCTTGCGGCGGAACCAGCGATACGGGGTAAGGGTCAGGTACGGGGCTAAAATAAAGCCAAAGGCCAATCCGGCCAGCGCAAGCACCACGCCGAGTTTGAGCGGGATCGTGCTGTCGAATTGGACCGGCCACGTATTGGTAAGGGTATTGCCGGTCTCGGAGCCGAGCCAGACCCCCAATAAACCTACCGAAATCATGCCGACGAAGCGGAGCGGCAAAATTCTACGCACTTGCTGTCCTCCTGTGTCGGCCTTATAGTCTTCCGTTGATGCGTCTCCGCGCGGGCGTCACGCTCTGTCAGCGAGCGCGACCCGCCGGGGTCGTGAGCGAAAGGCGGCTATGAATCAGCCGCCCCGGCGTCTGACTGCCGGAATGGGCAGAAAACGTCGGTTCAATGGGCAAACGCTTCCATACATCACGTCTGCGCAATGTCTTCGCGCCTTGCCGCGATCATTCTAAGGGGCGACCCCACATCGGCTCAACAACGAAAGAAGAATAAGACCTAGAGATGAATGGGAATAAATGAATGATGATACGAGGATAACATAAGCACTTTGAAAAGTCAAAGGACTTTTCGGGTTATGGTCGGGGCGGGGATTGCCGGGCAGGCGCTATTCGGGTGTTTGCGCGGAGATGCGGCTGATCAGGAGGGCGCTGGCGCGCGCGCCGGCGCTCAAGCGGTGGCGCTGGTCGTGTGGCACCACCGCGAGGTCGCCGCTTTCAAGCTCGAGCGTGTCGCTTCCGACCTCAAGGCGCAGTGGCCCCTGATGCGCCAGCACCATCTCGTCGTCCGCCGGATGCTCGTGCCACGGCTGTGCGCCCTCGCAGGTCACCGCGCGCGCGGCGAAGTCGTCAAACATTGCCACGTCCTCGATCTGCCACGCGCGGCGGCGCTCCGAACGCTCGCGGAGTTTGACCTTGCCGGGCAGTTGACTGTGGCGCGGCAGGGTGTTGCGGTCGCCGTTGCGCGGGAAGGCGTGATACTTCAGGAAGAAGAGCACCTGCGACGGCTCGGCGGCGCTGGGGCAGTGCGCGACGTTGGCCGGCGCGAAGATCAACTCGCCCGCGTTGAGCACGGCGCTGCCAATCTCCGTCTCCAACAGCATACTGCCCGAATGGACGTAGAAAATCTCGTCCATCTGTTCGTGCCGATGCCATTGGAACTTACCGGCGCAGATAATGAGATTGACCGCCATGTCGTTGACCGTCACGAGATTGATGGGGATGAAGGGCTGTGCCAGACGCGCCGCCGCCTGCGCGATGACCACCTTGGATAGAGCCATCGCGTTACTCTTTCACCGCCGCAATCACCATCTCGGTCAGGTGAAAGTTGAGGATACCGCCGATGACCTGTGGGCGGATGGTGGCCGCCGCCTCCGGCGTCTGCAGCATCGCGCGCAGTTCCTCGATCACGGCGGGCGGCGTGCTGGAACGTTTCACCCAGTCCTCAAACGGCGTCGGCTTATCCAGCGTCTCGGTTGCGGGCTGGCGCAAACCGGCTCCGGCGAACATCGCCAACAACTCGTCGAGCGCATAGCACAGGTGGTGCGACGGGTCGCGCGTCCGCTCGTAGTGGTTCACGAAGTCAGCCAGCCGCCGGTCGTTCGGCACGACGTTATCCAC
>JACQEC010000209.1 GCA_016200765.1 Chloroflexota bacterium
GCCTCGCGCGCGAGCTTGGCCTCCGGCAGGCAGGTCATGCCAATCAGGTCCATGCCGAGCTTGCGGTAGATGTTCGACTCGCCCTTGCTGGAAAATTGCGGCCCTTCGATGGTCACGTAGGTGCCGCCCTTATGCACCCTCACCCCCAACCCCTCTCCCTGCAAGGGCGAGGGGCGCGTGGTCGCCGCGACGACCGACTCGTACAGGATATGGCTCAACACCGGGCAGAACGGATCGGCAAAGCCGATGTGCGCGACCAGGCCGTTGCCGAAGAAGGTGTTGACGCGCGCCTTTGTCCGGTCGTAGGTCTGGTCGGGGATGACGATGTCGCGCGGGGCGAAGTCCTCGCGCAGGGAGCCGCACGCGCTGACGGCGATGATCCAGTCCACGCCGAGCGATTTGAGCGCGTAGATGTTGGCGCGGTTGTTGAGTTCCGAGGGCGTCAGGCGGTGGCCGCGCCCGTGGCGCGGCAGAAAGGCGACGCGGTGTGCGCCGAGGGTGCCGATGGTCAGGCTGTCGCTGGGGTCGCCAAAGGGAGTCGGGACGCGCACCTCCTCGACATCGCCTAACCCTTCCATCGCATATAACCCACTGCCGCCAATCACGCCGATAGTCGCCTGACTCATAAATGCTCCGTCCTGACAGATTGCGGGACATTATACCCGAAAGAGGCGCGGGCGGCTAACCGTTACGCGTTACGGGTTCCGCGTTCACGCGCCAACGCATAACGCGCAACGCGCAACGCGTTTGCCCCATACTTGGGTTATAATCTTCCCTGTGCGCGCAGTCCTGATCTATAATCCGGCGGCCGGCCAACACGATCAGCGCGCGGCTGTTGAGGAAGCCGCAGAGCATCTGCGTTCGCGGCGCTGGACGGTGACGGTGCGGCAAACACAGAAGCCTGGCGACGCGCAAACCTATGCCCGCGAAGCCGTCGCGGGCGGGCTGGATGCGGTGATCGTCGCGGGCGGCGACGGGACCATCAATGAAGCCGTCAACGGGCTGGCCTATTCCGAGGTGGCGCTGGGCGTTCTGCCGTCGGGCACGGCTAATGTCTGGGCGCAGGAAATCGGCCTGCCGGTCCCGCGCCTCCTGAACCCCGACCCTCACCCCCTGCTGACCTGCGCGGCGCAGTTGGCCGATGGCGTGGTGCGCGCGATGGACCTCGGTCGGGCCGGCGGGCGTTACTTCATGCTCTATGGGTCAATCGGCTACGACGCGCACATCGTCCAACAGATGGATTCGTCGCCGTCGGCGATAGCGCTCAAACAGCAACTCGGCGGCGCGGCCTACTACCTGATGGGGTTCAGGGCGGCTTGGAGCTTTACCGGGCGGCGCGCCGTGATCGTCATTGACGGTAAGCGCCTGCGCCGGCGTATCTGGTCGGTCATGGCCGCCAACACCCAGTTGTACGGCGGCGTGATCCGCATCGCCGCCGACGCGCGCGCCGATGATGGCTGGCTGGATATCGTGGTCGTTCGAGGACATGGCCTGCTGGCAACCGCCCGTCATTTTGCCAGCTTCATCTTTCGGGGTCTGTGGGCCGACCCGCAGGTGGAGGTTTACCGCGCTCGCAAGGCGGAGGTCTATACGCGCAAGCCACTGCCGGTGCAGGTAGACGGAGATATTGCCGGGCAGACGCCGGTCAAGTTTGAAGTCGCCCCTAGGGCCATCCGCGTGCTGGTGCCGCGCGGCGCGCCGCCGCGCATCTTTACAGACCCGCCGGTGACAACGCTCACCGTCGAGGACGCGGCCCTCCGACAGGCTCAAGGTGAGGTGCGCGGAGAGATTCGGGGATCTTAGATTTTAGATTGGCACACTGCGCGAAAAATCTAAAATCTGAAATCAACAATTGATTCTGCGCTCGGCGGTGAATGATGGCGCGCCGCGCATCTTGACCGACTGATTACGATGAAATACCTTTACCCACTGCTCCTTTTCATTCCGGTCGTCATCGCCGCGCAGATTCTGCATGGGAGCGAAACGCTGATCTTTGTCGCGGCGGCGCTGTCCATCATCCCGCTGGCCGGTCTGCTGGGCAAAGCGACCGAGAGTCTGGCGCACCACACCGGCCCGCGCATAGGCGGATTGCTGAATGCGACGCTGGGCAATGCGGCGGAACTGATCATCACCATTGTTGCGCTCCGCGCCGGATTGGTGGATGTGGTCAAGGCCAGCATCACCGGCTCGATCATCGGCAATCTCCTGCTGGTGCTGGGCGCGAGCCTCCTGGCTGGCGGCCTGAAGAACGGCGCCCAGCACTTTAGCTCGCGGACGGCCAGCACGAACGCCTCGATGATGACGCTGGCGATCATCGGGCTGGCGGTGCCGGCGGTCTTCGGGCCGGCCGTGCATGAGCACCGCGAACTGTCGCTGATTGAGCTCAACGTCGCGGTGGCGGCGGCGCTGATGATCGGCTACGTCTTGAGCCTGATTTTCTCGCTCACCGCTCCGGAAGAGGCCCGCGCGGGCACCGCGGAGCCGGGTGACGAACTGGTTGAAAGCGGCCCGGCGTGGCCTCTGCGGCTGGCGCTGGTTCTGCTCGCCGCCAGCGTCGCCGCCATGGCCTATTTGAGCGAGGCGCTGGTCGGCAGTCTGGAGCCTCTGCTGGAAACATCGGGGCTGTCGCCGGTCTTTGTCGGCGTGATCGTCATCCCCATCATCGGCAATATCGCCGAGCACACGGTCGCGGTGCAGGTGGCCTTGAAGAACCAGATGGAACTGTCGCTGGGCGTGAGCATGGGCAGTAGTATGCAGATTGCCCTGTTTGTCGCGCCCCTGCTGGTGTTTATCAGCCTGCTGTTCGGCAAGCCGATGCTGTTGACCTTCAGCGGGCTGGAGTTGGCCGCGCTGGGCATGGGCGTGGTGATTGCGTCGCTGATTTCGCTGGACGGCGAGTCGAACTGGCTGGAGGGCGCACTGCTTCTGTTGGTTTATGCGATATTGGCCTTTGGGTTTTTCTTCGTGTGAGGCGTCGTTGCGAGTGTTGTTCGCGAAGCAATCTTGCGTTTCACCCGCCCCATGTTATAATCGTGGTTCGGAGGTACGGACGTGACTGTTTATCTGAATTTGGCTCAAATCGTCATCTGTGTGGTGTTGATAGGCGTTATCTTACTGCAAACGCGCAACAGCGGCCTTAGCAGTACCTTGGGTGGTGACAGCATCTACAAGACGCGGCGCGGGCTGGATCGCACGCTCTTCCAGTTGACGATAGTGCTCTCGGCCTTGTTTGGTGTCATCTCCCTGCTTAGCGTCCTCTTCGGGCGTTAAACATCCCCGAACGTGAAACGCCCGTCGTTGCGAGCGTGGTTCGCGAAGGTGTCATTGCGAGCGTGGTTCGCGAAGCAACCTTGGCTGACAGAAGCGCGGATTCGCTGGTTCGCGCTCGCCCTCATCCTCGCCGTCGTCTATGCGCTCTGGCCGCGTGCCGCCGCGCCCGGCCTCAACCCAGGCCCGACGCCGCAGACAGCCACCGCGCAAGTGGAGGTAGCCGGTTCGCCGCCTCCGGCGGAGGTCGTTTCCTATTCTGAGGCCATCGCCGGCCGCCCGCGCGATATCAATCCCCTGTTAAGCAAGTTCAACGACGCCGATCAGGATTTGGTCTCGCTGATCTTCAGCGGCCTGACTGCCATGAGCGCGAGCGGCGAAGCGCGCCCCGCGCTGGCGCGGTCGTGGGAGATCAGCGATGACGGATTGGTCTATACCTTTACCCTGCGCGGCGACGTGAAATGGCACGACGGAGAGCTGTTCACCTCGCGCGATGTGTCCAGCACCATCGCCCTGCTCCAGGCGCCGGACTTCCCCGCCACACCCCAACTGGCCGATTTCTGGCGAAAAATAACCGTCCAGACTTTCGGCGACAGCATCGTCACGTTCACCTTGAGCGAGCCGTTTGCGCCGTTTCTCACCCAAACGTCGCTCGGCATCCTGCCCGCGCATATCATCGAGAAGGTGCCTCCGGCGGAATGGGCAGGCAGCGCGCTCGGCTTGCGCCCCATCGGCACCGGGCCTTTCCGTCTGGCTAAACTGGACCCGGCCAGGGCCACCGTCACGCTGGAGCGGTTTGCCGACTACTATGGCGCCAGGCCCCAGATTGAGCGCATCGAACTGCGCTTCTACCCGAACGAATCGGCGGCGCTGGCGGCCTTTCAACGCGGTGAGGTGATGGGCGTTGCCCACGTGCCGTCCGACCGGCTGGCCGAGGTGCGGCGGATGCCATCGGCGGTGCTGTATGCCGCGCCGGTCTCAGGCTTCGACGCGATCTATCTGAATTTGAAAAGCCCGCTCTTTCAAGCCAAAGAGGTGCGGCAGGCTCTGCTCTTGGCGCTTGACCGGCAGAAAGTGATTGACCGCGCGCTCGACGGGCAGGGTCTGGTCGCCCATTCGCCGCTGTTGCCATCCAGTTGGGCCTATAACCGCTTCGTCAGGAAGTACGAGCCGGACGTGCCGGCGGCCAAGGCGCTGATGGCAAAGGCCGGCTGGGCTGACAGCAATCGCGACGGCATTCTGGACAAGGGCGGGGTCGCGATGGATTTCGCCATCATGTCCCGCGATGACCCGGTGCACCAACGGGTGATTGAGGAGATTTCGCGCCAGTGGGAGGCGCTCGGCGTGAAGGCGCGCACGCAGGTGATCGGCTTTTCAGGTCTGGCACGCGATTTTCTGCGCCCGCGCAAGTTCGACACGGTGTACGTCGAGTGGCATGATCCAACGGCTGACCCCGACCTCTATCCGCTCTGGCACTCCACACAAATCAACGACGAGGGCCAGAACTACTCCGGCTGGGTCAACCGTGACGCGGACGAACTATTGGAGCAGGCGCGTCGCAGTAACGACCCCCAACAGCGCGCCGCGCTCTACGCCAAATTTCAGGACCTGTTTGCGGAGCAGGTGCCCGCCCTGCTCATTAACTACCCGGTCTATGTTTACGCCGTCAACCGGCGCGTGCAGAACGTGCAGGTCGGGCTGTTGACCCAGCCTTCTGACCGCTTCGAGAACATCGCCGACTGGACGATTGCGCCAGCGGCCGCCGTTTCCAGCGCAACCCCGCAGGCCAGCCGCTAGGCCGGACTTCCCCCTCACCCCTGGCCCCTCTCCCCCGACTGGATCGGGGGCGAGGGGAGATTTGCCGCTCATCTCTAATACTTCTCCAATATTCATCTGGCGCGATTCTAATACGTTGTGCGTATAGTGAAGGCGTCAATTGAGGTCAACCACAAATATCAGAGACATCAGGAGGACATATGGCTAATCTGGTTCGCTGGGAGCCGTTCAACGATGTAGTGTTATTGCGTGACCCGATGGATCGGCTGTTCGAGCAGTCGTTCATCCAGCCGCGCTTCTTCCTCTCGGGGCGTAAGGTCGCCACCGGCCGCCTGCCGCTCGACGTAACGGAGAACGCGGATGAGTTGGTCGTCAAGGCGTCAGTGCCGGGCATCAAGCCGGAGGACATTGAGATCACGGTCGTGGGTGACACCCTGACCATCAAGGGCGAGACGAAGGCCGAGAACAAGCAGGAGAAGGAGAATTATCTTCTGCAGGAGCGCCGCTGGGGTTCGTTCCAGCGCACGTTCACCCTGCCGATGCTGGTGCAGGCCGACAAGGCCAGGGCCGAGTTCGAGCACGGCGTGCTGACGCTGACCCTGCCCAAGGCCGACGAGATCAAGCCCAAGCAGATCAAGGTCGCCCTCAAGAGCAACGGCACCAAGTAACACCCAGCCGAAGTCTTGAAGGTTCTCCATGAGGGGTGGCGCAACGGGTCGTTGCGCCACCCCTCGCTTTATTTCACCCCGAAAACCGCTTCGCGCATTGCGGCGCGCGCGCGCCCCTCTCCCTGAAAGGGAGAGGGGTTGGGGGTGAGGGTGTATAATACGGTGCGGAAAGAGCCAGACTCAACCCCCGAAAGGAGCCTATGCTAGACTCTTACGCACTGCTGGAAAGACTCTGCAACACGCCGGGCATCCCCGGCTTTGAAGACGAAGTGCGCGAGGTCATCGCGGAGATCGTCAAGCCCTTCGCCGACGCGATGCGCGTGGACGCGCTCGGCAACCTGATCGTGACCCGCCGCGGGCGTTCGCCCTTCAGGCTGATGCTCGACGCCCACATGGATGAGATCGGGTTCATGGTTCAGTATATAGACGAGCAAGGCTTTATTCGCTTCACGCCGATGGGCGGCTGGGACCCGCGCCTCCTGCTTAGTCACCTGCTGACCATTCTAACACGGGATCGGCAGAGGGTCGAGGGCGTGATTGGCACGGTGCCGCCCCACATCCTCAAACCCGGCGACCGCGAGAAGGTCGTGCAGGTGGAGGAGATGTTTCTGGATGTGGGCGCGACCTCCAGGCAAGAGGTCGCCGAGATGGGCGTGCGCGTGGGCGACCCGATCGTCATCCATTACCCGTTCCGCCGCATCGGCAAAGACACGGTGATGGGCAAAGCGCTGGACGACCGCGCGGGCTGCGCCGTGATGATCAAGACCCTGGAAGCCTTGCAGGGCGCCGACGTGGACGCGACGATCTACGCGGCCTTTGTGGTCAGCGAGGAGCGCGGCTTGATTGGCGCGCGCACGGCGGCCTTCCAGATCGAGCCGGACATGGCGATTGCGCTGGAAGGGACGGTCGGCGCCGATATGCCCGGCGTGCCCGCGCCGCGCCAGCCGACGGGACTCGGCAAAGGCCCGGCCATCACGGTCGCCGACGGCGGCTTCATCGTCCCGCGCCGGATGGTGCAGGCGCTGGAAGGCACGGCGGAGCGCGAGGGCATTCCGTACCAAATCAAAGTGCCGCCCTACGGCGGCACCGATGCCAGCGCCATTCACCAATCGCGCGGCGGCGTCTTCAGCGGCGTCGTCTCTGTGCCTTGCCGCTATATCCACTCGCCGTTGAGCACCTGCCGCTTAAGCGATTTCGATAACACCTGGAAGTTGCTAGCGGCGTTTTGCAAGGCGGCGACCACCGTGAAGTAGCGCGAGCGTGTGATCTACCTCGACCCCGCGCGCCGCGACTACCTGATCCCCTTCAACGTGCTCAGCACGGGCCAGCCGCCGTATGCCACGGCCATGAACGTGATCGAGGCCCTCCGCCGCACCTGGCCCGAGAGTCTGCGCGAGGCGCCGCGCTTCACCAACCTGATGCTCGCCGCGCTGCTGGTGCTGATCGCCAACCAGCTGACCCTGGTGGAGCTGCCGCGGCTCTTGACCGACCAGCCCTTCCGCGAGACGCTGCTGGATCGGGCCGATGATCCGGAACTGACCTCCGTCTTTCACGAGCGGTTGGACAAGTGGGGGCGGGAGCGGGCCTTGATTCTGGAGAGCATCCTCAACAAGGTCAGCGCCTTCGCCCTAAACCCTAGCCTGCGCCTGATGCTCGGACAGCGCGAGAACCGGCTCGACTTCCGGCGGATGATGGACGAGGGACAGGTGCTGATCGTCAATCTGGGCCACTGTGACGGCGAGACGCGGCGGCTGTTGGGCAGCCTGATCACGACGCTGGTCGAGCAGGCGACGCTCGCGCGCGCCAGCCTGCCGGCCCAAACCCGCCGCCCGTTCTATTTCTACCTGGACGAGTTCCAGGACTTCTGCGCCAACGCGAGCTCGACCACCACGTTGGCGCAGGTCCTCTCCGAGAGCCGCAAGTTCGGGCTGCACCTGACCTTGGCGCACCAGACGCTGGGGCAACTCTTGGGCGAGCGACTGCGGGCCGCCTTGGGGAACATCGGGACGAAGGTGGTCTTTCAAGTGGATCGGGTGGACGCCGAGATGCTGGCCCCGAAGCTGTTCGTGGCGGGCGGGGAGCAGGTCAAGCACGAGGTGGAGGATGAGGCCCACCAGCCCCGCTCGCACCCGATCTACTATGCGCTCACCGAGGAGTGGGAGCAAGCCATCCGGGCCCTCCAGCACCTACCGCCGCGCACCTGTTGGGTCAAGCGGCCGGGGCGCGGTGTGGTCAAGCTGCACACCATCACCATGCTTCAGGCACGACAGTCAGGTGATGCTTTAGAGCAACTGGTGCGTGGCCTGGCACGGCAGAGTGGGGAAGCGTGCGAAGTGCTGGAGCGGACTCTGGATCAGCGATGGGCCGCGCCGACGAGCGAGCCAACGACGTATTATGAACCGATTCCTCCGCCGGTGGTATCTCCTACGATCAAGAGACTCACGATCACAACGGCATCACTTGAGGAGATGCGACGCAGGTAGGTTTGCGGTCGGCTGAAGGTCATAGCTTGATGAACTCGTCGGTGACGCCGTACGGCCCGTTGACACGCACCTTGCTGAACACCACACGCCACTACGGTCATCGCACAGCAACTTTCGCATTCCGACCAAATTGATCAACGTTCCTGTAGACAATGGATGGGATTAGGATTGCGGAACATGGCATAGAAGGTAGGGACATCCATGTTCGTTACCATGTTCAGAGGAGGTCTCTCGGCCGTTGAGAACGGATACGTCTGTGGAGCATCTGTATTGGGAGGATACAAGCTTATTGAAATATCTGGTAGTGTCCCTTTAATGAGGCACAGGGCATTTAAGCAAAATTCGATGCAAGATTCCTTGACGGATTCTGAGTCAAGGAGTCGTGCAGATGGACTTGCGAACGTGTCATTGTCGGAATCGGCGATGTCGCTCTTAC
>JACQEC010000011.1 GCA_016200765.1 Chloroflexota bacterium
AATAGTGTCGAGGTTGCGCGCCAGCGGCCGCGACTGGTTGTGGATGATCTGCCCGCTGGCGGCGCGGTAGGCCAGGCCGCGAATGTGGCTGAACGCCTGCGGCGGCAGTTCCCGCTCGCCAACGCGCAGGAAGGGGATATAGGGTTCGAGCGCCCGCGCGAACTCGACGATCGTCTCCTCGCCCTCTCCAATCGCCACGAAGTCCACTTCCGGATGTTGCAGGGATTCATCAGGCAGAAGCGTCGGGTGCGGCCCGCCCAGAATCGTGACCGCGCCGCACGTTTTCGCCGCCTGCGCGGCGCGCCACGCCTCTTTGATCAGCGGCGTTGGCGCGGAGATGCCGACGAGGTCGTACCGCTCACGCACCAGCCGCTGGGCAAGCGGCTCGGTCTCCACCGCGCCATCATAAATCTCCACCTCGCGGTATCCGGCGTGCAGGAGCGCGCCGGCCAGATAGCCCAGCCCGTTGTGGATGTGCGCGCGCGCATTCCAGGCTGTGGACTCCGGCGAAACGAGCAAGATGCGCATGGCTTCATTATGAGCCGGCCTGCCCGGCCGGGCAATGATATATGTCCCCTTTAGGTCGTGACAGATGACCTTTGAGACGGGCCGCCGGTTCGGTTATGCTAGTCGTAACCACCCTCCCGCGGCGCAGTCTGACTAACGAACACTTTCGCGTAGGTCAGAATTTGCACCGCCGAGAGCGCAGAGAACGCCGAGATTAATTTTAGATTTGAGATTGTTGATTTGAGATTGGCAATCAAAGATCTAAAATCTAAAATTCTCTTGGCGCTCTCGGCGGTGAACATGAAAAGAGTACGTTGCTTATCGGCGTAGGCAAAATTGCGTTGCGGGAGGGTTTTCGGAGAGGTCAGGCTATGGCAAGCAAAATGCTGGTGCGTAAGACGCTGGCGCGCAAGCGGCGCTCGCCTCATCACACCGGTGACAGCCGTTGGATGATGGGCGCGATGATCGCCGCGCTGGCGCTGGTGGGCGCGCTCCTATTGCTCAACCTCATCGCCGGCGCGCCATCCGCCGCGCCGGTGGTCAGCAATGGCCGCGTCTGGGGACAGGACGGCGCGCCGGTCAGCATCGAAATCTTTTCCGACTTCCAGTGACCGTACTGCGCCCGCGCTGATGCCGTGTTGCATCAGATCGCCCCGCAGTACCTTGATAACGGCAAAGTCAAGGTCATCTACCGCCACTTCGCTTTCATCGGCCCGGAGTCGGAGTGGGCGGCGCAGGCGGCTGATTGCGCCGGAGAGCAGGGTAAGTTCTGGGCCTATGGCGACTACCTGTTCAAGCATCAGGCCGGGGAGAACAACGGCGCGTTCTCGCGCGATAACCTGAAAAAGTTTGCGGGCGCGCTTGCGCTTGACACGGCGGCCTTCAGCGCGTGTTTGGATAGCGGGAAATACACAGCCGCCATGCAAAAGGACATGGCCGAGGGCCGCCAGCGCGGCGTGAACGCGACCCCGTGGGTCTTTATCGGCGGCCAGCGCCTTGAGAATATTCTCGACGTTCCCAAACTGACCGCCCGTCTCGACGCGCTTCAGCCGCGTTAGCCGCGCCGCCCGCCCGTTGATGAACCGCCGCGCCATCGCCATCGCCGCCCTCGCTCTGCTGGGTCTCGCCGACTCGCTCTACCTGCTGACGGTGCACTGGGGCTGGTGGCAGGCGGTGTGCCTCGGCATCGGCTCGTGCGAGGTGGTCAACGCGAGCGCCTACTCTGAATTGCTCGGCGTGCCGGTTGCGTTGCTCGGCGCGCTGGCCTATCTGGCGATACTGGCGGCCAGCCTGCTGATTCTGCGCGAAGCCTATGGGGAACTGGCGCGCCGCGCGGTGTTCTTCGTGGCGCTGGTCGGCGTCGTCTTCTCGGCCTACCTGACGGTGGTCGAGTTGTTCATCCTTCACGAGATTTGCCCCTGGTGCGTGCTATCGGCCCTGCTCATCACGCTGATTGCGGTGCTTGGCGGCTGGGAACTGCGCCAGTGGGAGTCTGACGGCTTCGAGTCGGCTGTATAGACGCAAATGTGCCGCATCAATCGAGGATCAAAACACAAGACGCCATGAAACGACCTATCATCTACCCATTGGCGGTTGCGGCGCTCATCGCGCTGATCGCCGCCTGCGGCGGTTCGCCGGCGGCAAAACCGGCGGCCACCCCGCCCGACCCTGCCTTCCCGGATTTCGTCTATTCGTCGCCGTCGTCTGTGGAGGCTTACCGGTTTGCCGCGCGGATGCCCGCACTGCTGGCGGTTCTGCCGTGCTATTGCAACTGCGGGCCGACACTCGGCCACCGCAGTCTGCGCGATTGCTTTTTCAAGAGCGATGGCTCGTTTACGGATCACGCATCCGGCTGTGCGGTTTGCCAGATGGAGGCGGCGGATGCGGCAAAAGGACAGGAGCAAGGGAAGTCGCCCGCGCAAATCCGCCGGATGATCGAGACCAAGTATGATGCCTACGGCCCCGCCACGGATACACCGGCGATACGGTAATCGGGTCAATGGCTTCACGTCAGAACGCTTACCGCCGAGAGCGCCGAGAGTAATTTTAGATTTGGGATTGTTGATTTGAGATTGGCACGCTGCGCGAAAAATCTAAAATCTGAAATCAAAAATTGATTCGGCGCGCTCGGCGGTGACCGTGAACAGTGTACGTTGCACAGGTGAGGTGTGATATGTCGCATCGCAAGCGCAAACTGATGTCACGGCGCGCGTCGCAGGCGCGGCTCAACCGATGGGCGTGGCTCGCCATAGCAAGCGCGACGCTCGTGCTGGCCGGGCTCGCCATCTGGCTTTGGCCCACCGCCACGAGTGATGGTCAGGCCGGCCCGCGGCTGGTCGTCAATCAGGAGCGGGTTGACCTCGGGCGCGTGCCGTTTAACAAAACGGTGCGCGTTTCCTTTCAACTGAACAACCAGGGCGACCAGCCCCTGCAACTCGACGCTTCAGCGCCGGTGCGTGTGGTCGAGGGCTGTTGACCGCCCCTCGCCGTCGTCGGTGCGACGACACTCAAGCCGGGGCAAAGCACAACCCTCTCAACCGAATTCACGATGCACGCGGGCATGGACGGGCCGCACCTGTTCGACCTGAAGGTGAAGACCAACGACCCCGCCCAGCCGGAGAAGCACCTGTACATCGCGTCCAACTGGGTGCCGCCCGGCACCGAATAGCCGGTGCGGGCGTTTCCTGTGAGCCGTACGGCTGTTGCAAAGTTGCTTGACGCGGTTTGTGTTTTGTGCCCATCGGTAGGGGCGGGCAGGGACAAGCCCTGCCCCTACACCCGGCCCGCACCAGGGCGGGTATCGGAACTTCACGCCGCGAAAGCGCAAGACCCGCCCCTACAATCATCGGACTTTGCAACAGCCTTTTTCTGTGGGCCGTTAGAAGAATTGACATGACCGCTGAAAAGCAGTATACCAAGATGGTCTGGCGCGTTTGCGGGTTGCACGTTCACGCGGGACCCGGCAACGCATAACGGTATTGGGACGTGGAAAGCACGCGCGCGACGGAGCACAGCGGCCGCGGGCGTTTCAAATTTTGATTCTTGATTTTGGATTTTTGATTGCCGGTTGAAATCAAAAATCTAAAATTCCCCCATGAGCCAGCCCCGCAAGGTTGAGATTCCTTTCCAACTGACCGTTGGCGCAGACCAGCGCTGTATTGACGTGCTCAAGATGGTGCTGGAAAAACAGCCCGGCATGGCGGCCGTGAATCTCGACGTGCCGACCGGTCAACTGCTCCTGCGCTACGATCCCGCGCTCGTCTCGCTCACGCACGTTCAGCAACTCGCGCGGCAACTGGGCATCGAGCTCGGCCGGCACTATGAGCAGTGCGCCCTGCGCCAGCACGGCCTGCACTGCGCCGACTGCGCGTTGGGGCTGGAAGAAGAGATGGCGGCCGGCGCCGCGCGCGTCATCGTCAACCCGGCGGCGGAGGCCATCGGCGTCGCCTACGACCCGCTGGCGGCGAATCTGGGCACCGTCGAGGAGCGCATCAGCCGGGACGGTTATCAGGCGCCGCCGCCGCGCACGCGCGCGGCCTTGAAAGCCACCCACGCCCGCGAGGGCGCGGAGCGCAAGCGTATGGCCGCGCTGACCGCCCGCTGCTTGAGCGGGCTGTTGCTCGGCTGGGCGGGCGAGACGTTCCGGTGGCTGGCCGGGCCTGTGGTGTTGGGACTCTACGCGCTGGCCTACCTCGCGGGCGGCTTCTACAGCACCCGCCGCGCGCTGCGCGAACTGCGCACCGGCGCGGTCAGCGTAGATTTCCTGATGATTGCCGCCGCGCTCGGCGCCGCGCTGGTCGGCGAGTACCCCGAAGGCGCCATCCTGCTCTTCCTCTTCTCGTTCAGCAACACGCTCGAACAGTACGTGCTCGGCTATACACGCCACGCGATTGAGGCGCTGATGGACCTGACGCCGGAAGAAGCGTCCGTGCGCCGCGACGGGCGCGAACAGCGCGTCCCCGTCGAACAACTGCGCGTGGGCGACATCGTGATCGTCCGCCCCGGCGAGCGCATCGCCGCCGACGGGCTGATCGCGAACGGCCAGACCAGCGTGGACGAATCGGCCATGACCGGCGAAGCGGCGCCGGTTGAAAAAGGGCTGGGCGAGGTGGTGCGCGCCGGCACGTTGAACCAGCAAGGGGCGGTTGAGATCAGGGTCACGCGGCTGGCGGGAGAAACCGCGCTGGCGCGTATCGTGCAGTTGGTCGAGCAGGCGCAGAGCGAGAAAGCGCAGAGCGAGCGCTTCACCGACTGGTTCGGCCAGCGCTATACGATTGCTGTGCTGACCTCCGCCGCGCTGGTCTTCGTCGCGCCGGTCTTGCTGTTCGGCGATCCGGTCAGCCACGCCTTCTACCGCGCGATGACGATGCTGGTCGTGGCCTCGCCCTGCGCGGTGGTCATTTCCATACCGGCCGCCATTCTGACGGCGATCACCAGTGCGGCGCGCGGCGGGGTGCTGTTCAAGGGCGGCGTGCATCTGGAACGGGCGGCGGAGATTCGCGCTGTCGCCTTTGATAAGACCGGCACGCTCACCGCCGGCCATCCCCGGCTGACCGACCTGATTACGGCGGATGGCGTCTCGGTGAACCGGCTGTTGTCGGTCGCGGCCTCGGCGGAGAGCCGCTCCGAACACCCGCTGGCCAAAGCCATCGTCGAGGCGGCCTCTGCGCGCGGCCTGCCGCTGGAGCCGGCCAGCCGCGTCGAGGCGCTGGCCGGGCGCGGCATCCACGCGCAGATTGGCGCGCGGGCCGTCTGGGTGGGCAAGGCCGACCTGCTGCTCGCGCGCGGCTGTTCGATACCGACGAATCTGGCGGTGGCCGATGCGCGCTTTGAGGCCGATGGCGCCACCACCGTCTATGTCAGCGACGGCCAGGAGGTGCTGGGCCTGCTGGTGATGGCCGACACCCTGCGCCCCAGCGCCTCCGAGGCCATCCACGCCCTGCGCGCGTCGGGGCTGGAACATCTGGTGATGTTGACCGGCGACCGGCGCCGGGTGGCCCAGACCATCGCCGGGCGGCTCGGCATAGAGTTTGAGGCGGAGCTCCTGCCGGAAGACAAACTCACCGTCATCCACCGCCTGCGCGAGCGCCACGGCGTGGTGGCGATGGTGGGCGACGGCATCAACGACGCGCCGTCGCTGGCGTCCGCCGATCTGGGCATCTCGTTGGGCGGGGCGGGCACGGACATCGCGCTGGAGACCGCAGACGTGGTGCTGATGGCCGACGACTTGCGGCACCTGCCCTACGCGCTGGGGTTGGCGCGCGCGGCGAAGCGGATCATCCGGCAGAATCTGGTCTTTGCGTTTGGCATGATGGCCGTGCTGTTGGCGGTCACGTTCTTCGGCTCTCTGCGGCTGCCCCTCGCCGTGGTCGGCCACGAAGGCAGTACGGTGCTGGTCATCCTCAACGGCTTGCGGTTGCTGCTGTTCCCCCGGCCGGCGCGCGCGGGTTGACACGGCTGTTGCAAAGTCCGATGAATGTAGGGGCGGGTCTTGCGCTTTCGCGGCGTGAAGTTTCGATACCCGCCCTGATGCGGGCAGGGACAAGCCCTGCCCCTACCGATGGGCACAAAACACAAACCGCGTCAAGCAACTTTGCCACAGCCGTACGGGTTGAAAACCGCTATTGCGCCGCGCCATCCATCTGGGTATAATCTCTCCTTAACAATAGCCGTCGTCTATAGATGAGGCGTTCTCAACCAACGCCTCTACCCTGATGGAGGCGCGCTATGTATGCTGTCGTGAATTACCTGCCGCTGAAGGGCCCTCTCGACGAGGACGTATTGCTGAAGCTCGAGCAGGAGTTTAAGCCGAAGGCGCTGGCGCTGCCGGGCTTGCAAGCCTTCTACTTCGTGCGCGCCGCGGACGATGAGGCGATTATGGTGATCATCTACGAAAGCCTCAACGCTTTGCTCGAAGGCCGCGCGCAGGTGGGCTCGCCGTTCTTCCAGAAGGTTATCGCCCCGCACCTCTCGGGCGAGCCGCGGCGCTTGATCGGGAAGGTGGTGGCGCACGGGCGGAAATGACAAAAAAGGAGGAGCCTTGCGCTCCCCCTTTTTGTTATTCCCAGCGCTCCCTAACCACCGGCGCTCGGGGCGCGTCCCGCAAACAGCTTATCAATTCTTGATACCAGCGCGCTCTTAAAGCGCTCGGCCTGATCGCGCGTCAGCTTGCCGTTCTTGACCGCCTGATCGAATGCCGTGCGCTCCGCGGCGATCACCGCGTCTTTGACGCTCTGCACCGGCACCTTCTGCGCCGCGGCCACCTGATCCAGCGACTGACCGGCCCGCAGGTCGGAGAGCAGCTGCTTCTGGGTCATGTTCAGCGCCTTGGCCGCGGCCTCCACCGCCGTGCGTAGTCCGAGCTGCTCCGCCTCGCGGATAACGTCCTTGCGATTGTCCTGCGTGGGCGGCAGCGGGGACGGCTTGCGGGTCTGCGGCGCGGCCGCGTTGCTCGACGCCGCATTGCTGGGCGCGGCATTGCTCGACGGGCTCGCCGGGGAACTGTCCGATTGATCGTCCAGCAGAGCAAACGGATCATCGGTCTGGGCCTGCTGATCCTGTGTGTCCACCACCGGCGCGGCCGCGCTGTTGTGCTGTGCGGCCTGCGTCCAGACCACCCCGCCACCCAGTATGCTCGCCGCCGTCAACACTACCCCGACCATACTAGCGATAATTTTCGTTGTCATTTGACTCTCCTTGAGGTTCCCCTCATTTGATTTTGTTGACCCCAGTCTAACGCGCTCAGATGAAAAGCAGGTGAAAAGGAGGTAAGGGGATGATATAAGCGCCGGGGCACCCGCTTCCATAAAAATGGGTACGTTCCCCGATTGACAAAGCGCCAAACGGATTTATAATGACTAGGTTGGGTTGAAAGCAGGCTACCATCACTGGTATAAGACTACCCTTTCGGGTGGTGCAATTCGGTGCATTATACCCTACAATCGGAAGCAATTCCGCGAGCGTACTGCGAGGGTAATCGGTCCATATAGGCGAGCCATAGGTAGCACCCGATGCAACATAGGCTCCTTGCTATCCTTATTGTTATTTTGGCAGTCCCGGTCTGGTTGAGCCATACCGGCGTCAGCGCCTCGTATGATGCTGGTCCCTCTCTCACTGGACACCCATATTGGCGGCTGTCTGCCACGGGCGCCGATAGCCCCTATACCCTCGCGCTTAGCCAAACCCACAGCACTGATGGCGGGGCCGCGGGCGTCAATGCGAACTGCTCCGGCACATCTATCAATGCGACACCCCTGATAGACCTCGGCGTCAATCTCTATCAGGGCTATCCGGGAGGGCTCTATCCCAACGGCGCGAACCAGCCGCCCAGCGCTTATCTGCAGGTTGGCCTCGCCGCCGCTCAAGCCATCACCCCGCTAAACCTATCCGGTCAGGCCGACCCCGTCAATGGGCGCATCGTCTATCTGTCCATTGGCATGAGCAACGCGAATTACGAATTTCAGGAGTTCATCACCGAAACGCTCGCGTTGCCCGAAGTGAATCCCAAACTCACGCTCGTCAATGGCGCACTGCTAACCTGGGATGCCGATGCCATTGCGAGCCCCACCTCGCTTTATTGGAGCAAGGTAGACACCATCGTCAGCAAGGCGGGGGTCAGCAATAATCAGGTGCAGGCGGTCTGGCTCAAAGAGGCCGTCATCGGAGACACTACTCCTTTCCCGGCCGATGCGACGCACCTGCAAAGTGATCTGGCATCCATCGTCAACATCATGTCCTCGCGCTATCCCAATCTGCGCATCGTGTATCTGGCCAGCCGCACCTACGGGGGATATGCCACAGGCTCGCTGAGCCCCGAGCCGTGGGCCTATGAAAGCGGGTTTGGTGTCAAATGGTTGGTCGAGTCATACGTGAATGGGACGGTCACGAACACCAACGGCTTGTATGTGGCTTGGGGGCCGTATCTGTGGACCGACGGCACGGTGGGGCGCAGTGACGGACTGGTTTGGACCTGTGATGATGTCGTGTCGGACGGCGCGCATCCCAGTACAAGCGGGACACAGAAGGTGGCCGGGTTGTTGCTCTCGTTCATGAAGTCCGATTCGACAGCGGTATCGTGGTGGTTAAATCCGGCTATGCCCACTTCGACCCCGACGAGCACGCCTGCGCCAACCTCCGTTGCGACGCCTACTGCGACCGGCACGCCAACCCCAACAGCCACCGCGACCCCGACCTCCAGCTCCACACCGACCGCCACGCCAACCGTTATATCCACTGGAACTTCAACGCCGACCAGCATGCCAACCGTTCCACCGCGCACGGTGATCTCGCCGGTCGCCGGCATGACCTTTAATTTTGGGAATGGTGTGCCGTTTATCTCCGCTGACACCGTGCACGCCAAAGGCATTCAGGCGCAAGATCGCTGGCTGTGGATCAGCGGTTACATCAACGCCGATTATAGCCTGGATATGGTCGGCATCGAGAACGAGATTGCCGGATCGCGCAGGGATATTGACGGCGGTCTGGTCTATGTGCACATCAATCCGCCCCAAGATGCCAACGGCCTGATCACGATGCCTCCCGATCTGGCGGTCTGGACGGCCCAAATGACCCAACTCGCCTCGGGGTTGGCCGGGCAGGTCGCGGCCTACAGCGTCGGCAACGAGATGTCGAACAAATCGTTCGCCGGTACGGTGGATGACCTCACCGCGCTGATGGCGGCCAGTTATGCCGGGTTCAAAGCCGGCGACCCCAAGGCCGTCGTCGTGGATGGCGGCATCGGCTCGCTCTCCTATGTCATCTCCATGGCGCAAGACCTGTACAACGCCGGTCAATCCCAGCAGGCGATTGACCTCGTCAATGGCTACACCGCGCTGCACACGCGCGGCCTCGATCAGTTTCTGCCGCTGGTGACGGTCGCCGACCTGGAAGCCCTGCTCAACGACCCCTCGAACCAGACGGTCGAGACGTTCAACGAAGCCGTGTTTAACCAACAATGCGCCTCGTACGACATCATGGAGATCCATTACTACCAGCCGTGGAAATACTTCGATCAGGTCCTGGCCTGGATTCAAGGCCGGATGGCGAGCCATAATTGCCAGAAGCCCCTCCAATTCTGGGAACTGGGCTATCAGGTTGATCGGGGTAAGTATACCTATGATGAGGTTGACCACGCGCGAACCATCTTCAAGCTCCTGACGCAGGCTACCACCCTATCCAAGAGCCTGACGGCGTACGCGCTCTACACGGACGACGGCGTCGTGCCGTCGCGCGGTCTGTGCAACCCGTACCCGGCCACGACCTGTTATCAGGCGGACGCCTCCTACCGCACCGTCGCCTTGAAGTTGAGTTATGCGACGACGGCCGAGCAGGTCGCGCTCGACCCGGCCGTGCGCGCCTATCGCTTCGATACGCTGGCCGGGGAGGTCTGGGCACTCTGGCGGCTCGACCCCGGCAGTACGACGCTGTCTTTGCCGGTGTCGTACTCGGCCGTGAACATCACCGATTACCAGGGCGTAGTGACCACCGGCCTCGCGTCGAACCTGACGATTACGGACAGCCCGGTGTTTGTGGAGAGCCAGAGCGACCAGACACCCACCCCCACGCCGATCCCCGTCTATCCGACGCCAACGCCGGACGGGAGCGGGAATCCTCTGATACGGTATCTGATTCCGAAGTCGGCCGTCACACTGCCGGGTCCGGCCGGCTCAACCAATAAGCAGACGATTGTCTCATTCGATGCGGCCACGGGCGATTTCTCCACCTTCTTCGCCGGTCTCGCGGCAGGGCTGGTGAATACGACGACGATCGAGGCGTTCTCCGTCGTCAGCTCGACAGAGGTCCTGCTCGCCTTCGCCTCGGACACGACCGTGCCCGGTATCGCCAATCCGGTGCATGACACGGACATCGTGGCCTTCGACGGCACGCTCGGCGCTAACCCGGTGGGCGCGTTCCGCCTGTTCTTCCAGGGCTCGAACGTCGGCCTCCTGCCGGACGTTGAGCCGATTGATGCCTTCAGCTGGCTGCCCGATGCTTCGCTCCCGGCCGGTGGCCGCCTGCTGGTCTCCAGCAGTAACTGGATACTGACCGAGAGCCTGTATGCGGGCGTCGAGGACTTGATTCTCTTCACGCCGACGTCGCTCGGCGCAACGACGGCTGGCACGTGGACGATGTATCTGGACGGCAGCGATGTCGGGCTGGACGATCATACGAACGAAGACATCAAGAGCGCGAGCGTTGGCCCGGCGGGTGAACTGTATCTGACCTTCTCGGGCGCGTTCTCCCTGCCCGGCGGGGTGACGGGCCAGGAGTCCGACGTCGTGGTCTTCCACCCGACCTCGCTCGGCGAGAACACGCAGGGGTCGTGGCAGTTCTACTGGTCTCCGGTGAACGCGGGCGTGACGCCGGGGATCAAGGATGTGCAGGTCTTGGCTCGCCTGCTCGCCACGCCGACGCCAACCCGCACGCCGACGGCGACGCCGACCAACACGCCGACGCCGACCCGCACGCCGACGAGCACACCGACGGCCACTCCCACGCCGACCAGCGCGCCAACGAGCACGCCGACAGCGACTAGCACCCCAACCCGTACGTCAACACCGTTGCCAACCGCCACCGCGACAAGAACGCCTACGATCACGCCGACACCAAGCCGCACGCCGACGCCGACCAAAACGCCGACGCCGACCAAGACGCCGAAGCCGAAAGCCGGCGACATCTTGAGCGATGAGCCTGCCGTCATTTTTGAGCCGGTAAGCGATATAGACGGTTTCGGCGGGAACTCCGTGAGCAATGCATATGAACTCATCTGGTAGCCGTTGATGGCGCACTAGCAGTGCCCATCACCCCTCAAAAAGCAAACCCGTTTTCATAAGAAAACGGGTTTCTTGCTTGATGGCCTTTGCCGCCTTGCTCCAACCATGTTAAACTTCCAGCCAATCCGGGCCTTCTAACCATGTCTCTCTCCCTGACCGAACACCTCGCGCACTTCCTGACCCGCGTTGACCGCGCCGCCCTGCCGCTCGCCACCGCGCAAACCTACACGCTCGACTGGCTTGGCTCGGCGCTGGCCGGCACGCAAACCTCACCGGGGCAGAGCCTGCTCGACTACGCCGCCGCACAGCCCCCGATGGAGCAGGCGACCGGAGCCGCCGTCATCGGCTTGCCCTGCCCTTCGACAAGCTCAGGACGCTCTGCCGAGGTCGCCGCGCTGGTCAACGGCGGCCTCTCGCATATCGTCGAGATGGACGATCTGGATCGCGGCTCGGTTCTGCACCCCGGCGCGGTGGTGATTCCGGCGGCGCTGGCCGTTGCCCAGCGCGAGCGCCGCAGTGGTCGCGCATTTTTAGAAGCCGCCGTGCTCGGCTACGAAGTCGCCATCCGCGTCGGCGAAGCGGTTGGGCGGACACATTACCGCTACTTCCACAACACGGCGACCTGCGGCGTGTTCGGTGCGGCCGCGGCGGCGGCCAGCCTGCTCGGTCTAAGCGAGGAGCAGATCGTCTGGGCGCTGGGCAGTGCCGGCACCATGAGCGCGGGGCTGTGGGAGTTCAACCGCGATGGTGCCATGAGCAAACACCTGCACGCCGGACGCGCGGCGCAAACGGGCGTGCTGGCCGCCGACCTCGCGCGGCGCGGCTTCACCGGCGCGCGCGCCATCCTCGAAGGTGAGCGCGGCTTTTTTGCGGCCACGTCCACGGACGCTGACCCCGCCAGAGTGCTGGACGGGTTAGACCCGCAGATGGGCGCGTGGAAGATGTCCGGCGTCAGCATCAAGCCGCACGCCTCGTGCCGCCACACGCACCCGGCGATTGACGCGGCGCTCGCCCTGCGCGTCAGGCTCACCGCCGAGCGCGCCGAGGACGCCGAGGACAACCAGTATAGAGTCTCTGCGCTCTCTGCGTCCTCGGCGGTGAATGACAGCCTAGTGCACAGGGCGGTCAGGCGCATTGAGATTGAAACGTATCAGGCCGCGCTCGACCTGTGCGACAACCCGGCACCGTCCACGCCGTATCAGGCGAAGTTCTCACTGCAATACTGCGTCGCGTCGGCGTTGGCGCGCGGCCATGCCGCTCTCGCCGATTTTGCGCCCGCGCGCATCGCCGACCCGCAAACCGCCGCGTTGATCGCTCACACCACTTTGCGCCACAACAACCTCTTCGAGACGATGTACCCGCGCCAGTGGCCGTCGAATGTCACGGTGGCCTGCGCCGATGGGCGCGTGCTCTCGCAGACGATCAACACGCCCAAAGGCGACCCGGAAAATCCGCTGAGCCAGAGCGAGTTAGAGGGCAAGTTCCGCCAGATGTTGAGCGATACGCCTTTTGCGGAAACCAGTGAGGGCTGGCTGGCCTTCGCGGCACGGCTGGGTGAAGCGCCACGGGTCATCTTGCCGCAGGCCTAACCGCTTATTTCACGCGATCCATCCACGAGTTGTCGTACAGCGCCTCGACAGAGATCAGGGCGTCGGGACTGATACTGCCAAAGAGGCGATAGGCGGCGACGGCGTTCTCCACGCCGGCCTGCGTCACCCTGCCGTCCAGCGAGAGCGCCGGCCGCGAAGCGTTCAGCGCGTCAATCCACGCCAGTTTGTCGTTGCCGGTCACGTCATCCGTCAAAACCGCCGCGATCTCGCCGGCCGTGTGCGCGCGCAGGTAAATGACCGCCCTGACCAGCGCGTTGACCATCTTCTGCACAATCTCCGGCTTGTTCTTGATCGTGTCGCCGGTAGCCAACAGGCCGGTGGACGGGAACTCGCCGTCCAGAGCGCGCTCGCTGTCGGCCTGCGCTCGCAGGTCGGCCAATAGCGCGACCTTGCGGCTCTTGAGGAGCTGTGTGGCAAAGGGATCGGCGTTGAAGCCGACGTCAATCTCTTTCTTCTCGAAAGCCACGGCCATCGTGCTGGACCCCACCGCGACGATGGTGATGTCGTCCGGCTTCAGGCCGGCCCGGGCCGCCAGCGTGATCGCCAGCAAGTGTGTGAGCGCGCCTATCGCGGTCACGCCGACCTTTCTGCCCTTCAGGTCTTTGATCTCCTTGATCTGGTCTTTCAGGTCGCCGCGCACCATCACGGCGATGCCGGGGTAGCGCGTGAACGCGACCAGCATCTTCAGCTCTTGGCCCTGTGCCTGCGCCTTGACCGCCTGTTCAAGCGAGCCGCCGGAGAACATCGCCGAGCCGGACAGCAGGGCCGCGGCGGCCTGCGCGCCGCCCGGCATGACCTGCCAATCCACGTCCAGCCCTTCGGCCTTATCATATTTGAGCGCCTTCGCGACCGCGTAGGGCAGAATCAGGAACGGCGCGCTGGCGTCTATCGCAACCGGCACCCTCGCCGCCAGCGCCGCCGCGGGCACGAGGGCAGAGACGGGCGCGGCGGTCGGTATGGGGGCTTGCCGGTCGCAGGCGGCGGCCAACAGCGCCATGAGTGACAAGACGGCAAAGCCCTTCACGCTAGTTCCCTTCCTCCCGCCTGATAAACG
>JACQEC010000210.1 GCA_016200765.1 Chloroflexota bacterium
ACGACGTCCATTTGCCGCAGCGCATTGTCTGTACCACGACCGAAAGCGTGGACATCCTCTATCGTCTCGGGGCGGGCGATTTAATTGTCGGCGTCTCGGGCTATACGACGCGCCCACCCGAGGCGCGGCGCAAGCCGAAGGTTGGTGCGTACACTAGCGTCAACCTGGAAAAGATTCTCTCGCTCAAGCCCGATTTGGTGGTCGCCTTTTCCGATTTGCAGGCAGATATCACTCGCGACCTCGTGAAGGCAGGACTGACCGTCTTCGTGCTAAACCAGCGTTCGCTGGAAGGCATCTTTGAGGCCATCCTGATGCTCGGCGCACTCATCGCTCGCACCGATGCCGCACAAAAATTGATTGATGAGACGCGGGCAGAAATCGAGACGATTGAGCAGCAGGCGCAGCGGCTGTCGAAACGTCCGCGCGTCTATTTTGAAGAGTGGCACGACCCGCTCATCACCGGCATCGCGTGGGTCGGCGAGTTAATTGAACGGGCAGGCGGCGTGGATGTGTTCGCCGACATCAAGGGGCACTCGGCCAAAGAGCGAATTGTCTCGGCGGATGAAGTGCTGCGCCGCAATCCCGACCTCATCGTCGCGTCGTGGTGCGGCAAGAAGGTCAATCGGCAAACCATCTACAACCGTCCAGGCTGGGAAGCGATGGCGGCCATCAAGCATAAGCGCGTGTATGAAATTAAGTCGGTGGACATCTTGCAGCCTGGCCCTGCCGTGTTGGAGGGCTTGAAACAGTTGCACCAGATCATTCAAAAAGAGTTCGCGTGAGCGCCAAAACGTTGATGGTGATGGGCACGTCGTCGTCGGTCGGCAAGAGTTTGCTGGTCACCGCGCTCTGCCGCATCTTTGCGCAGGACGGCTGGCGCGTCGCGCCGTTCAAGGCGCAAAACATGTCGCTCAATTCGTATGCAACGAAAGATGGCAAAGAAATGGGACGCGCGCAGGTCGTGCAAGCGCAGGCGGCGGGTATCGAGCCGACGGTGGACATGAACCCCATCCTGCTCAAGCCCGAAGGCGATGCGCGCAGCCAGGTCGTCGTGATGGGCAAACCGTGGGCGACGTTGCAAGCGGGCAATGACGATCAGCGCCACGAAGAGTTATGGCCGTTCGTGACCGATGCACTGGACAGGTTGCGCACGCAGTATGATTTGGTGATTATCGAAGGCGCGGGCAGCGCAGTCGAGCCGAATTTGCGCGCGAGCGACATCGTGAACATGCGCGTGGCGCAATATGCGAACGCGCCCGTGTTGCTCGCGGGCGACATTGACCGCGGCGGCGTGTTCGCGCACTTGCTCGGCACGCTCGACTTGCTCACGTCCGACGAGCGCGCGCGCATTCGCGGCTTCATCATCAACAAGTTTCGCGGCGACGTGAACCTGCTGACGCCCGCGTTAACGTTCATCGCAGAGCGCACGGGTGTGCCCGTGCTGGGTGTTGTGCCGTACCTGCGCGACCTGCGCATCGCCGAAGAGGATTCGGTGGCATTGGATACCCTCACCCCCAACTCGCGCGAAGCCCCACCTTCAAGGAGCTCTCCCACTACACAGGCGAGCGGAACCGTGGACATCGCCGTGATTCGCCTGCCGCATCTCTCCAACTTCGACGACTTCGACGCGCTCGCGCTGGAAGCGAATGTGCGCGTGCGTTTTGTCTCGACACTTGACGAACTGGCGCAGCCTGACGCCGTCATCTTACCGGGTACCAAGAGCGCTATTGCCGATTTGGCATTTCTCAATCAAACGGGGCTAGCCGCCGCAATTGTCGCGCGTGCGCGACAGCGTTCTGTGCGCTGCAGCGCGGTCGTCGGCATCTGCGGCGGCTACCAGATGCTCGGCACCGTTATCCGTGATCCGCTGCACGTCGAATCGGAGCGCGACGAGATGGCGGGCTTGGGCCTGCTGCCCATCGAAACGATTTTTGAAACAGAGAAAGCTACTGAGCAGGTTAGCGCGCAGGTGGTGGCCAACTGCGGTTTCTTGCGGACCCTGCACGGCCAGACGATTCACGGCTACGAGATTCACATGGGGCGCACGCAGGCTGCTGCGCCATTCCTGCGCATCACAGAGCGCGGCGCACAAGCCGTGTCGGAGGGCGATGGCGCGGTGGACGAAAGCGGCAGCATCTTCGGCAGCTACCTGCACGGCATTTTCGACAACACCAATTTTCGCCGCGCGTGGCTGAACAGCCTGCGCCCACATCAGACCTCAGGCGACGCCCTGCGCGATGTGCGCGAGCGTGAATACAATCGCCTCGCCGATGCGGTGCGCGCCGCGCTGAACATGGACGCCGTGCGAGCGTTGCTATGAGTTTCGCTCCGTTCACGTTTGTCCAGGTTTCTGATTCACACGCACGGGCCAACGGCGCGGAGTGGCGGGCGCGCGTTACGCAAATCCTCGCGGCGATTGCACAGTTGCGCCCATCACCTGCGTTTGTACTGCACACGGGCGACCTGATGGACGAGCCATCCGCAGAGGCGGCGCAGGCGCACCGTGCGCTGTTCGCTG
>JACQEC010000211.1 GCA_016200765.1 Chloroflexota bacterium
CCGGGAGCCATGAGGTCGGGTTTGAGCCGCCCATCGGAAGTCGGGCCTCGCGATGAGAAGCTGATCACATCGTCGGCGTTGTTAGCGGAGGTAATAAGGCAGCCATCGCTGACGCCCTGATCGCGAACACCTTCAGTGGCGCCGACCGTGACAACGTTCTTCGCCGTGCCGGGAGAGTTGATTGTGCCGGCTGACGAACCGCTGTTGCCAGCGGCGAAAATGTGCAGTATAGGTTGGTTGCCGGGGGTGGTGGCCGAGGCATCGCGTGTCAGCGCGTCGTAAGTTTGCGCGGGCGTATCGTAGACACCTCTCGCGCTCGCATCACCCCAGCTATTCGACGTGATGAGCGCACCTTGCGCGTAGCTCTGGGAGACGACGCCCGTATCGGTGTCATTACAGGCCGAGATGTCATAGCCTCCGGAACTCGTGAAAATCTTGGTGCTGGCGATCCGGCTGTACGGCGAGATGCCCAACCCGATACGATAACCGGCGGCATCTTGATAGGGGAAACCCGTGCCGTTATTGTACGCCCCCACAATGCCTGCGTTGAGGTTGCCGTGGCCGGCCTTCCCATCGCCGCTGGCTTCGGCGGTGCAGTTGGCTATTGAATCAATGCGATCCGGGCTCGCCGGGTTACCCAGTTCATGGAAGTCCGGGTGCAATATGGTGTTTGCGTTGCCCTGGTCTAGTCCATCGTCAACGACATCTACGATGGGATAACTCGTCTGCGTTGTCGGGAAACCCTTCGACGCGAGCCAGTTCAAGTAGCCGGTGCCGCTTGGTACGATGGCGCCGCTGATGCTGATAACGTTTCCGGCCACGATCTGGCCCTGGACTTCATCGAGCATGTGGGGCGCGGCCCATGGCTCAATGTTGAAAACGTCGGGCCATTGCGCCACCGATAACAGTTGACCGGCAGGCAGTTGGAGAGACACGTTCGTGAAGTGCAGAACCGATGATGGCTGATGATGGACTGCCCCGCCCAGCGCGCGCAGGCGGTCAAGAGATTGATTAAGATTCGCGTTAACGTAGAACTGCACCGTGACATCCAGCATCTTATCCGCCTGTAGGCTTAACGCCGCCTGCTGGAGAGAAGCTTCCAGGCGATAGGCGGGATGATAAGGCCCTGTCCATTGAATAGATGGCCGCGATGCGGCCAATTTATCGAGTCTGAACAGTGCGGCGGCGTCGCCCCATACCACGTAGGTGTTTTGAGGCAGATAGATGACGAGCTCAATGCCCGCCCCTTTGAGCTCGGTGAGCCATTCGCGCTTGATAGGGCCTATGAAATGAACGAGCCAGAACTGCGCGGCATCTGAGGGTGTCTGCCGCAGGTTGGCGGCGACATCCGGCACGCCCAATCGCGTGTTGATGGACCCCTGCCGCAGGCCGATCGTGTCGAAGTCGTCGCGGACCGTCAGAGTTGGGCGGTCGAGCAGGCCGACGAGCGCGCTCGCATCTGCTCGCCAGAGCGAAAATGCCCCATAGTTCACCAAAAGAGAGGCTCCCCTTTGGGAGAGTTCGCGCAGGGAATCCGTATCGCTTGCGTCTACGAGAACTTGGCGAGATAAATCGGAGGCGGTGACGCTGTGAGAGGCATTAGCTGTCGGCCCTGCCATGAGGAGCACGGCGTGAACCGCTATGCAGACGACGGCTGCGCTCCCGGCAAGTAAATGGCGCACGCGTAGGGCCATGAGGTCAATGGATGTGGGCCAGGTTGAAATATGGCCGTGTGGTGGTCAAACGGGAGGCCAGGGCACCGTGTACCAATTTGCGTCGGGTTCTGGAAAACGAGCAGACTCGATGAGTTCTTGTAACCGGCCGCGGAGTGCCAGGATTTCTTCAGGGGCCAGCAACTCGGTCAGTTCGCGTATGACGGGGTCTTGGTTGTCCATACGCTCTCCGAGTCGGACCAGGTCGGCGAGTATATCCGAAGGAATAGGCTGGCCGGCGAAATCCCAAATGACCGTGCGCAATTTGGGCTCGCAGTGAAAAGTAACACCATGGTCAATGGCCCAGATTTTTCCGTTCTGGTCAACGAGACAATGGCCGCCCTTGCGATCAGTGTTGTTTAGCAGTGCGTCGAAGACCGCCATGCGCCGGAACTCATTCTGGTGAACGTCCTTCAACGTAAAGTAGTGCTGATCGGTGTCACAGTCAATGAAAAGCTGTACCGAGCCCAGACCATGTGGCCCATCACGCAGGACGGTCGGCGGCACCAAGTCCCATTCCAACGCTTCGCTGACCCGATACGCGGCATACTCGCGTTTGCACAGGGTGCCGTGGGGAAAGTCCCAGAGGGGGCGTTCCCCGCGACAGGGCTTGTAGACGGCGATCATCTCTAGCTGCGAATCCTGTACCGAAATCAGAAATGTGTAGTTGGTGCTCCAGGGTAAGAGACCCTGAACATCAACATCACCGTTCGCGAGCAACGCAAGTATCCGCTCGCGTGAGATGTCGCGGCGGGGGGCTGGCGGAATTGTAACACTGCGAACCTCAGCCGATGGGGCACGGCGTCGTCTACTCATAACCTTCAAGCACCCAAGGAAACATGCTTGACATCAGCGAATGGGTCGGCACTTGGTTTCAATGCCCATTGCGCTTTGGGCAGAAGTGAGCGTCGGCGTCTATGGGGTTGCCGCAAAACACACAGATGGGGCGGCCACCGGCGCAGACCATCACCGCGTGCAATGCCAGCGCGCGCGCCTGTTCGCGCGATATCCAGAAACGCACGGCGGTCAGCGTATCGGGGTCTGTATCTTCACTTTCGGCGACCTCGTAAATGATGATAACGATGTGATCAGTCTTGGCATCATGCCCAAGCCCAATCTGACCTGCGCGAAAGAGAGGCTCCAGCGGCTCCTCAAGGTGGAGCTCACTCGTGCTTGCCGCCTCCGGGCCGCCGACCTTTTCCAGAAGTTCGTCTAAACTCTCGGCCAACACCTGCGCCTGAAACTTCTCAATCTGAACGGTGGCCAAGGTGCGGCCCTGTCGTGCCTGCAAATAGAATGTGCGGCGGCCGGGCTCACCAACTGCATCGGCGACAATCTTATTGGTGGGATTAAACTCGTAAAGAAATTGCGGCATTAGGTCTTTTTCCTTGAGCTGGCTGAGTGGGTCTTGGCGCGCGGGCGCTTCCGGTGGCTACGGGCTGACGGGTCGGGCAGTGGGCCGGTGTCATTCAGGCGAATGAGCCGCGCCATGCCGCCTTCCACTTGAACAATCGAGAGAGACGCCGGCGAGATCACGATGCGTTGAAATTGATCGAGGTGTAACTTCAGATAGTGGGCAATGACGACCTTGATCGCATCGGCGTGCGAGACAATGGCCACGGTGCCCTTCGGGTGAGCGGCGTGGATCGCCTCCAGTTCGCTTATCAGCCGTCCTTGCATCTCACTGAAGCTTTCGCCGCCCGGCATGCGCGTATGCGTCGGCATGAACTGAATCTGCTTCCACAGTTTTGTGCGAGCGACCTGTTTGACCGAGCGCCCGGTCCAGTCTCCCGTTTTGAGGTCGGCCAGACATGGGCGCACCACAATGCTTAGCTTGCGGCCGACGACGATGCGCTCGGCGGTCTCTTGGGCGCGTTCCAGATGGCTGGAGTACACGGCGTTGAACTTAACTGGTCTCAAGCGCTCGGCCAGGGCCTCGGCCTGCTTGCGGCCCTCTTCGTTTAGGTGAATGCCCTCGGTCCACCCCGGCAGTCTGCCCTTCTTCACCCAATCATTGGTTGCGTGACGCACGAGAAAGAAAGTGGTCATTTTCACGGGATTATACCATGCTGCAGCGATGGGTTCAACCGGCCTGCGAAAGTCGAAATTGACGCTATGCACAGATGACGATAAGATATGGCATTGATGAGCCTCGAACGAACTGCGCGCCCGAAGACCGTTACACGCGCTCATGGTCTCCTGCTTGCCCTTTGCTTCACTGCGTACATCCTGCGCCTCTTCCATCTCGACGCGCAGTCGCTCTGGTACGACGAGGGTTTTTCAGCGTGGGTTGCCACACAACCATTCGACCAGATTATTGCGCGCACCTCGACGGAAATGAACCCCCCTCTGTATTACTTTTTACTGCATATTTGGATTGCGTTCTGCGGGCAAAGTGAATTCTCTCTGCGTTTCTTGTCGTTGATGCCGTCTGTGATGCTGGTGCCGATGTTTTATTTGCTTGTGCGCCGTCTACTGGGCTCGGTAACGGGCTGGATCGCCGCCTTGCTGGCCACATTCTCGCCGATGTATGTCTGGTATGCGCAGGAGGCGCGGGTGTACGCGCTACTCACACTCCTGACGCTCATGTCATCCTATTTCCTATGGCTGTGGACGGAGCGCGCGACATGGCGCAGATGGCTTGCCCTGTTGCTCTGTAACGTAGTATCCGTCTATCTGCACTATTTTGGCTTTTTTATCATCGCCTTCCAGTTGGTCTATTTCTTGATCTGGTGGACGCGGCAGGAGACACGCTGGGCAACGTTGGGCACGGGCCTCGCTGTCCCAACGCTTACCCTAGTGGCGTCTGTACCATGGTTGCAATTTGCGCTGCGCCAAATCGCTTCGGATACAAGCTACGTCGAAGGCACATTGCCGCTGTTTGAAGTATTGAGGAAGGCCTTTGCGCTATTTTCAACCGGCCACAGTATGCTAGAGCAAGACGCTGTTCCGGCGGCCGGCGCGCTGGTGCTTTTTGCTATCGTGGGATGGGTAGGAATCGGGCGGCTGCGATCTGGACCACTCGATGCGCAGCGCGAAGACCCGTTCCGACGAAGCATGACGGCCGTCGGCGCTGTACGCCAATTCCTCGTCTTGTACCTTTTGACGCCATTCACGCTCTTTTACCTTGTGGCTTACCAGCGACCCAAGTTTCATCCGCGCTACTTGATGATTGCCTCGCCACCATTCCTCATATTGGTGTCGGCATGTATTGCAGTGCTGTGGCTTGGGTTCTGGCGCAGTCGCGGAACGGCGGCGCGGCGCGGGTACATCTCGCTTGCGATACGGTGGCGGCCATTAGGGCAAATCGCGCTGACGGCCAGCTGACCCTGCTCGTCTCGGGTCATATGTTCCCGATCTATCTATATTATGACCCGCAGGGCGCTTGGGTGCCCCTGCCGGATGAGCCCACGCTTTCAACACAACGAGTGCTTGGCTATAACGTCGCGAACGACCTGAATGCGAAATTACGAGGAAAAACCGATGTATGGCTTTTGTTGTGGCAAGACGAATTTGTTGATCCGGCTGGATTTGTAACGACGATCCTTGACAGCCAGGCTCAGCGTCTCGCCCAGAATCAATCGTTTTGGGGCGTGCGCTTGATGCATTACCGCGTACCACCGGGCACCGTGTTTTCCGACCAGCCGCAAATCCAGCAACCGCTCAATGTTAACTACGGCGGGGAGATAGCCCTGCTTGGTTATAACCTGCCGGCAACGGCTTCTCCAGCCGACGCGGGGTTGAATATCACGCTCTATTGGCGCGCGCTCAAGGATTTGCACGAGGATTACAGTGTATCGCTCCGGGTGCGTGATAGCGACGGCCGTTTGGTCGGAAAGCTCGATGCGCGCCCGGTGGCGTATGAGTATCCAACGACTCGCTGGCGCGCCGGCGATGTCCTGTTTGGCAAGTTTCAAATTCCGCTCGAACTAGGGGCGCCGCCTTCAAATTATCGCTTGGAGGTCATCGTATATTCGAGCGACTCCGTGGAGGGTTTGGACATTTTGGATGCCGGCGGCAAGCGCGCCGGCAAAGTCGCGGTTTTGCAGCCGGTACCCATCGAACGACCCACAGTTCAGCCCGCGGTTGACAAACTGCAAATGAAGCGGCCCTTACGCTTTGACTTCGGCAATGGAATTGAGATGCTCGGTATGGACGTACAGCAGGTCAACCCAGAGCCTGGCGAGCCGATCGAGATTTCAATATACTGGCGCGCGCGCAGCGTGCCGAGCAGCGATTTTCGGCTCGTGTTCGAATTGCGGCGAGGAGCCGATCAAGCCGCTCCGCTTTTCGGGGCCGATGATGTCTTTCCCGTCGTGCGCGGCTTGCCGACGACTCGCTGGAAGGCAGGCGATATTTTCCGAGCGCAATACACCTACTACGTGCCCAACGATATGCCGGCAGGCACGCGCACGCTACGGATGGCGATGATCCGGGAACTCTTCAACCCACCCGCGACGTCGTTCGTGGCTTTGGGAGACGTTCAGATTCAGCCAAGCACTCGATTGTTTAGGGCTCCGGCGGTGCAGACCCCGGACTCGGCACAGTATGGCGATTCCATCCGTAATTCGGTCCAACTTTTTGGACACGATCTGTCGCCAGCGCCGCTGGCTCTTCCGGGCCCGACCGCTTTGCGTGGGATCACGGTGCAACCCGGGGGCAAGATTGTGCTCACGCTCTATTGGCAGCCGCTGCTGCGCACGCGAACCGCATACAACGTTTTTGTACATGTCCACCCGTTATCCCAACCGACGACGCTTGTTGCCCAGCGGGACAGTGCACCTGTTGGCGGCAAGCGGCCCACTACCACGTGGATACCGGGCGAGTTTATCGCGGACAGCTACGAGATTACGTTCGGGGGCGATGTGCCCCTCGGCGATTATGTTGTATCGGTGGGTTTGTACGATCCCGTCAGCGGCCAGCGCCTGCCGATGACCACGTTAGGGCAGACTGGAACGAGCTTTACCCTGCGAAATTTCCGGGTATTGGTGAGATGAAAGACTCCGTCTTGGTACTTGTGATGGCACTGTTATTGCTCGTATCGGGTTGCGGCGCGCCGCCGCTATTGGTGCGTGTTGACGTAAGGCCTGATATCATAACCCCGAACGGAGACGGACAAGACGAGGCGGCGGAGTTGAGCTACTCATTGTCTGCGCGCGCTATGGTGACGATAACGCTTCAAAGTAGAACTGATAAACCTGCAGCGTTGCGGAATGACCAGCCGCGCCCGGCCGGAGACTATAGCTTCTTAATTGGCGGGGTGGTAAACGGGGCCGTGCTGGCAGATGGGCTTTACACCGTCATCGTGGAGGCAAAGCCCATTGATAGCGGTATCACGGAGATCATGACACGAACCTTTACGATCAAAAACTCCAAGATTAGCCTCCCGGAACTTCAAAATTTCACGGTGTACCCTGATCGCTTTACACCCAACCGTGATGGGATTGACGACCGCGTGACGATCTCATACAACCTGACACGCAAAGCCGACGTGCTCGTGTATCTGATGGGCGCTGATGGGAAAAAATATCCGGTTGCCGAGCGGCCCGATAATGCGGTGAAGCCCGGGGAGCCCGGAGTACATACATACGATTATGAGGGTGGGGTTGATCTTGGCGCGATGCCGCCGCCGGACGGAACCTATCGTGTGATCGCGGAGGCAACCGACGAGGCGGGCAATCGCGTGAGCAAGAGCGCTGCGCTAACCGTCGTGGATGGCGGTGTGCCGCGCGCCGAAATTGTGGGGGCCACGGCCGTGCTGGCCCCAACCTCCGTGCCGTTAGGTGCGACGCTCACCGTGACCGCCACGGTAGGGAACATTGGCACGGTGCCTATCCGCACGAAAGGGCCGTGGAGCGGTTCAAGCTATACCTCGCTTGAAAACTTCAATACCGCCGGCATGTATGAGGAACCTGGAGTCTTTCGCCTTGGCGTGGACTACGAGGGCAATTCGGCTGGCCGCGCATATCCGTATCGTTGGGGGCTAGGACGGGAAGGCGATCTCCAATTGATCGGCGGACAGCGCTACCTGATGCCCAACCAGCGCATTGTGGTGGTGGGCTATATTCGCATCGTCGAGAAGACGCCAACCGTCAATCCATTCTTCTGGGTCGGCCTGTTGCACGAGCAGGTGCGGTTGGTCAACGACCGTATCCAGCCCACGCGCATCACGATCGGCTTTTGATGCGTTCCCGCCATGCCCGACCGTCTTTCAACAACCCCGCTGCCGGTTATTGTCGTCAGCTTCAACACGCGCGACCTGCTCAGACGATGTTTAGAGACCGTGATGCGGAGCGCGGACGTAGAAGTAAACGTGCTCGTCGTGGACAATGCGTCCACGGATGGTTCCGGCGAGATGGTCCGGAGCGATTTCCCGCGAGCGCTCCTGCTGCCGCAGGCGTCGAACCTCGGCTTTGCGGCGGCGAATAATGTTGCATTGCGCGCGCTCGGGTTCGGCGCGGACAGGCCACAAGCCCGTCTGCCTGAATTTGTATTGCTGCTGAATCCCGATACGGAAGTACGCCCCGATGCGCTTGCGACGCTCTTAGCCTTCCTCAGAACCCAGCCGCGAGCCGGCGCGGCCGGTGGTCAGCTATTGTATCCGGATGGACGCTTTCAGCACTCGGCGTTTGCTTTTCCAAGTCTCTCCCAAGTGTTCTTAGACTTTTTCCCCGTCAATTACCGGTTGGTCAACTCGCGGCTCAACGGCCGGTATCCGCAACGCGCAACGCCTTTTGAGGTGGACCACCCACTCGGCGCAGGCATCCTCGTGCGCGGTGAAGTCATTCAGCAGGTTGGGCTAATGGACGAAGGCTTCTTCATGTACGTCGAAGAAGTAGATTGGTGCCGACGCATTCGGCGCGCGGGCTGGCAAATCTGGTGTGAGCCGCGCGCCGTCATTGTGCACCACGAGGGACAATCTACTCGCCAATTCCGTCAGGCGATGTTTGTGGCCTTATGGGAAAGCCGATTTCGGTACTTCCGCAAATATCATTCGCGGCTCTATGTCGGGCTTGTCAAGCGGGTGGTGCGACTAGGGCTTTGGTATCAGACGTTCCAGATGCGGAGAGCCGGGGCGCTATCTAGCGAGTCCCAGCAGGCGCAGTGGCTGGAAGCGTTTGAGCAGGTGAAGGCGCTGTAAACCGCCATGGCACGACTTTCTGTGGTCATCCTAACGCTAAACGAAGAAAAACATCTGGCCGATTGTCTGGCAAGCGTAGGCACGAATGATGAGGTGCTGGTGGTGGATTCAGGCAGCACCGACCGCACGTGGGTGATCGCCCACGACGCCGGAGCGCGAGTCGAAGTGCGCCCCTTTGAGAATTTTGCCGATCAACGCAACGCCGCTTTGGGGATGGCGCGTGGTGATTGGGTTCTGTTTGTGGACGCTGACGAGCGACTGACACCGGAATTGCGCATGGAGATTTCGCAGTTGCTGGCCGGCGACCCTGTGGCAGCAGGCTTTCGGATCCCGCGCCAGAACTATATATTTGGCGCCTGGGTCAAACACACGGGATGGTACCCCGATTATCAACTCCGCTTGATGCGGCGCGGTGCGGCACGTTACGACCCAGCGCGTCCTGTGCACGAAACTGTGGTTTTGGATGGGGATGCCGATACGCTGAAGGGGCATCTGACCCATATCAATTACGAAAGCCTGAGTGAATTTGTGCGCAAGCAGAAAATCTATGCCCAAATCGAGGCGGAGGGGCTAGTTGGGCGATCGGCGCACCGGCGACTGCGCAGTGTGGTTTTCCAGCCGTTACGCGAATTTTACCGGCGTTATGTCTCGCTATCCGGCTTTCGTGATGGTTGGCGTGGCCTGGTTCTCAGCGTCTTGATGGCTTGGTACACGCTGGAGGTGCATCGCGTGGCATGGCAAACAAAACGGGCAGATCAGCCGACCTAACGAGGCCAGCGATACTGCCCGCTGTTATTTATACACTGCGCAGATGAGGCGCAGTCCTCTCTTAGATGTTATGCCAGTTCGGGGATGAGCAGCCCGTAGTTGTTGTCCTGTCGCCTGTACACGACGTTCACCTGGCCGTCATTGGCATTGTAGAACACAAAGAACGTGTGCCCCAGTAGTTCCATTTGCTCGATGGCCTCTTCCGGGAGCATAGGGGACGTCTGGAAGCGTTTCGTCCTGACAATGGGTTCATATAGGTCGGATTCCCACTCAGCATAATTCTCAGCCAGCATCGTTTCGTTGGCGAGTTCGGCAGCTGTCTCGCGTAATCCTTTCGAGACGCGGTGGCGCTGTCGCTTACTTTTGAACCGCTCGACCTGCCGCACCATCGTATCCATCACGGCGTCAAGAGCCGTAAACAAGTCAGCGGCTCGCTCTTCACCGCGCAGGATCTTACTGCCGGCGCGCACGGTTACCTGAACGATACTTCGCTGCTCCGCGCCACGGGTGTTTTCCATAGCCAACTCGACGCGGGCTTCCGTCATGCCGGGGAGATGCCGATCGAGACGCTGCATTTTCTTTTCAACATAGCTATGGGTGTAGTTCGTGACTTCGACGTTTCTCCCCGTAATCGAGAGTTGCATACTTCCCTCCTAATCCTAAAGTGGACATTGAGTTGGGAAATAGGCATCAAGGGCAGTCGCCGTTGAGCCTTGCAACTAGATGGGTCAGCGCCTCCTTTCGCGACGTTGTCAATATCTATTATCACCAGTTATCGGGCCAATGTCAATCCCCAGACAGAACGAGCGCCCGCGGCTCTTAATGCGAGCGCGCACTGGCTCATCGTTGCTCCCGTTGTGCAAACATCGTCAATGAGCAAGACCTGCTGGTCGTCAACCCGACCGGTACAGCGAAACGCTCCGAGAAGGTTGTCCTGGCGTTCTTGCTCGTTTAGCCCGACTTGTGGTCGGGTGTTGCGCACACGGGCCAAGACTCTGTGATTGACCGGCACCCGGCTGTGTCGCCCGACAACGGCGGCGAGGAGCAGAGATTGATTGTAGCCGCGCTCCCGCTCACGTTCGGGGTGGAGAGGCACGGGCAGAATGAGGGTGTGTGGCAGAGAGTGGCCAACGAGGTAATCCGCTAGGATTGCGCCTAGCGGCTCGGCCAACGCGGTCAGGCGCTCGTACTTGAAGGCATGAATGGCGCGTCGCAGGTGGCCGTCGTAATGCGCAACGGCTCGCACACCGGCTAACGCGGCGGGAAGTGGGCGGCTCCGGCAGGCATTACAGTGGTTGGCATCGCCGAGTTCTTGGCCGCAACGTACGCAAAGGGGCGCGTTGAGATACTTCAGCGAGGCCACACATTGGGCGCATAACCACCGGCCCCCATAGCCGCAGCCAACGCAACGCGGCGGGAAGATGAGGTCGAGGATGGTGGAGCGCGCCTGGTGCAGCCAGCGGGGTTGTTGCATGGATAACCGCTTGGGCGGCGTTGGCGATAGCGAGCCTTACCCCAATTGTGGGCTATTCAAAGCGTAACAGGTCCCCCAGTTGAGTCTCGCTGGTGCGGATTACGCCGCGATTTAATTCGATGACGGCGTGGGCCCTCCAGATGGGCCTGCCGATCCGATTAGGTATCAGGTTTTCTGAAACTCCTACTACTCGACCGCGGCGATCAAAATAGATGACGTCTAGAGGAAAGCGCATCCAAAAGGTGTGAACCCAGTTTGTCGCATCAAGGACGAGCGCGCCGCCGACGGGAAGCTCCGCCCGACCCATCAGGCCAAGCAGGCGCTGGGAAAAACTGCGCGCTTCAATTGCCGATGAGGCGACTAGGGTCCCGCGCGTTTGATTCGTGATCTTCATCCGCACAAGTCGGAGACTTTGAATTGGCGGCATAGTCGAGGGACCGATGGCCCAATCAGCACCGCGCAGAGTCCTGGCAAAAGCAACAACACCAGTACGATGCTGATCTTGGTCGGCGCATTGT